>NZ_VCDZ01000005.1:0-124719 GCF_005845405.1 Escherichia sp. E4930
CTGGAATAGTCCACATGGCATTGTCAATATCAATTTCAGACCAGCGGGCATATCTGAGTTCACTGGAACGAATAAAAACCAGTAAATTCAGCATAACTGCCAGTCGGGTGACAGGCTGGCCTTTATAACCGTCAATACGCGACAGAAGTTCAGGCAGGCGTGAAAGATCCAGAGCAGGGCGATGCTGGCGTTTTACCGTGGTCAATGCACCAGCCATATCCAGAGCCGGGTTATATCTGATGATGCCAGACTGTACGGCATAACGCATTACAGCAGATATTCTTTGCTGCAGACGACTGGCGATTTCATAAATTTGTTTAGCTTCTGCAGCACGAACAGGGATAAGCAGGTCCGGGGTACTGAGTGTTGTGATATCCCGGTTGCCGATAAAGGGGAAAACGTGTGTCTCGAGGCTTTTGAGTACTTTATCGCTGTGTGATTGTGCCCATTGTTTATTACTGGCATGCCAGCGTCGTGCAATATGTTCAAAAGAGAGTTGTAAATCAGGGACTACTTTTTTAGCTCTTTTCTGTTCGCAAGGGTCAACCCCCTCCGAAATCAGTTTTCGGGCCTCATCCCGTTTTGTACGAGCTTCGGAGAGAGAAACTTCCGGATACACACCAAGTGCCAGGGTTTTCTCCTTACCCAGAATACGATAACGGAGACGCCAGTAACGGGAACCATTAGGATGAACCAGCAGGAACATGCCGGCCCCGTCAGTGAGTTTATAAGCCTTGTCAGTGGGCTTTGCAGCCCGGATTTTTGCGTCAGTCAGTGCCATAGTTCAGCCTTCTGAATGCGTTAAAGAGGGTATAAATTCTGTCGAACTGGGGTATACCCGCAATTATACCCACACAATGGGGTTGATGTGGGGGGAATCTGGTTGAGTTCGGTAGAATTGATTTGGAGGCAGAACGCTTAAATTGTGGCGTTCTGAAACGAAAAACGGACCTCCGTGGAGGTCCGTTGATATGAATTTGGTGCCCGGACTCGGAATCGAACCAAGGACACGGGGATTTTCAATCCCCTGCTCTACCGACTGAGCTATCCGGGCAACGGGGCGCATTAAACCGTAATCTGCACATCTCGTCAACCTAATTTCAGTAAAAGCGATTCAACTGCTTAAGATTGCGGCAAATCGCTTCTTTTCTGTGTTTCTGTCAAGTCAGTGCGCCACCCTGGCGGCAGCGAGCGAAGCGCAGGATATCTTCCGCCAGCCGATGTGCGGTATCGACATCCGCCTGGCTACGATTCACCAGCATTCGGCTTAAACAACCTTCCAGCACCAGTTCCATCTGCTTTGCTACCATCGCCGGATCGTCCACTTCCAGCGTGGTTAACAGTTCGTGGGTAAAGTCGTAGGCCGCGCTTTTTTGCTGATCGGCCAATTGATGAATAGGGTGGCCAGGATCGGGATAAAACGTACAGGCAGCGATAAACAGACAGCCCGGGTAGCGGTTGTTTTTAACGCACTCCGATAGCGCCTGATAACGCGCCAGCAGCTTTTGTTCGGCGGTTTGCGTTTCGTCCAGCATCAGCTGACGACGCCAGACATCTATCTGTTGGCTAAGATAACGCAGCGCATCGTAGAGGATCGCCTCTTTGTCTGGCCAGAAACGGCGCAGCTCGTCCAGTGGATAATCCACACGTTCAGCAACCATCTCCAGCGTGGTGTTGGCAATCCCTTGTAATTCTAATAATTTCAGGGCTTCTCCCAGTACATCTTCACGTTGCACGCTATTTTCCTCCGTCTTTCCCACTGAAGTGTCGTTCACGGTTGGCGATCGCGCAAATGTGCGCTGAAGGTTTCTGCATCCATAAAGCCCGTGACGCGCGCTTGTGGATGCTCCTGGCCTTGTCCGTCAAAAAAGAGAATTGTCGGTAAGCCAAGGACATTTAGATGCTTTAACAGCGCCACATCTTGTGCGTCGTTGGCTGTGACGTTGGCCTGAAGTAAGACCGTGTCTGCTAACGCTTTTTGCACCTGCGGGTCGCTGAAGGTGTATTTCTCAAACTCTTTACAGGCGACGCACCAGTCGGCATAGAGATCTAACATCACCGGTTTGCCTTTGGCTTCAGCGAGTGCCTGATTTAACTCATCTACCGTTTTGATTTGTGTAAAGTTGAGATGCGCCTGAGTTTGCGCGGTATGCGTCGCGCCAAATGCCCAATCCTGGAGTGGGCGCACGCTAACCAATGCTGCCGCTAGCAGGATAATTTGCACAATATGCATCCAGCCGCGTTTGGCCTGTAAGCTGGTGATAAAGGCCCAGCCAAAGAACGCGACACCAAGCGCCGACCACAAGCGTAATCCCCAGACATCACCAATCACTCGCTCCAGCAGGAAGACCGGCAGCGCGAGGATCACAAAACCAAATGCGGTTTTGACCTGTTCCATCCACGGGCCGCTTTTCGGCAGCAGGCGGTTACCAAAGACGGTAATTAGCATCAGCGGCAGGCCCATGCCCAGCGCATAGAGATAAAGCGTGCCGCCGCCCAGCCACATGTTTCCGCTTTGGGCGATGTACAGCAGAATCGCGCTAAGTGGCGCGGTGGTGCATGGTGAACAGATCAGCCCGGCAATCGCTCCCATAACAAACACACCGCCGGGCGAGCCACCTTGTTGGCGATTGCTCATTAGCGTGAGGCGCGTTTGCAGCGAAGAGGGGAGTTGCAGGGTAAACAAGCCAAACATCGACATCGCCAGCAAGGTAAAGACGATAGCGAGGCCGATAAGCACGTAAGGATGCTGTAGCGCTGCCTGGAACTGTAACCCTGCGGCGGCAACCACCAGACCCAGCGCCGTGTAGGTGAGCGCCATCCCCTGCACATAAATAAAAGTCAGCAACAATGCTCTGGCGGTGGATAGCCGCTGTTTACCACCCAGCACGATACCGGAAATTAGAGGGTACATCGGCAGTACACATGGCGTGAAGGCGATACCGATACCAATCAACAACGCCCAGAGCGCGGAAAAGGGCAATTGCGCGACGGGCTGCTCTTGCTGCGGAACTGATGCAGACGGTGGCGTCGCGTTGTTAGTAACCACTTCGCTTAACGGAACGGTTTTGGTTTCTGGCGGATAACAAAAACCGGCGTCAGCACAGCCCTGGTAGGTGACAGTCAATGTCGCACCCGCACTTGCCTGGTTGATGGTCACAGGAAGCGTCAGCCGCTCGCGGTAAATCTCGCTTTTGCCGTAAAACTCATCTTCATGCCAGACGCCCTGGGGCAGCTGCACGTCGGCAATTTTCGCTTGTTCCGGCGTAATGCGGATCTGTTTACGGTAAAGATAGTAACCGTCTTTGATCTGCCAGCTCAGATTAAGCTCATGTTGGTTTTGCTGAAAATCAAAAGCAAAGGCTTGATCCGCGGGGACAAATTGTGAGCGTCCCGGCGCGTCGAATAATCCGGCAAAAACGGAAGTGCTGCAAAGTAGCAGGATCAGCGTAAAGATGCGTTGAGCCATGAGAGGTAATCTGTGTCTCCGTGTGTAACAGGTAAAACCAGAAGCTCCGGGGTTTGATACGGATGATGAGACTTCAGGCATTCCAGCAGTGCCTGCTGGTGAGATACGGTGGTTTTTAAAATCATCTGCACTTCGTATTCCTGTTCCAGTTTACCTTCCCAGTAATAGAGAGAGGTAGCGCCAGGAATCAAGGTCGCACAGGCCGCCAGTTTTTCCGCCAACACTTTGGCGGCTAATTCCTGGGCCGTCGCTTCATCCGGCGCGGTGCACAACACCACGACGGACGCGGTATTCGAACTTTTTTCATCAAGCATAAACACCTCGCAAGAACAGATGGAACCGCAAGAGAGAGGTCACTATACAACGGACGGGGAAAGGATGTTAGTCGGCGGGAAAGAAAGCGGGGCGTGAACGCCCCGCGATTTGTCATTACAGCATCACGCTGCCCAGCAAGAAGCCGAAGCAAACGGCCAGGGCAACACCCAGAGTACCTGGGATAAAGAACGGATGGTTGAAGACGAATTTACCGATACGAGTGGTACCCGTGTCATCCATCTGTACCGCAGCAACCAGCGTCGGGTAGGTCGGCAGAATGAACAGACCAGACACGGCTGCGAAAGAAGCTACAGCGGTCAGTGGAGAAACGTTCAGCGCCAGAGCCATCGGCATCAGTGCTTTTGCAGTTGCAGCCTGAGAGTACAGCAGAGCAGAAGCAAAGAAGAAGATTACAGCCAGCAGCCACGGATGGCCCTGAATGACTTCACCAGCGGTATCTTTGATCCAGTCGATGTTGTTGGAAACGAAAGTATCGCCCAGCCATGCAACACCCAGGATACAAATACAGGCGCTCATACCTGCTTTGAAGGTGCTGGAGTTGAGGATGTTGTCGGTGTCCACTTTGCAAAGAACAGTGGTCAGGGTTGCAACGCTCAACATGATAATCAGGATAGCGTTAGTGGTGTTCATCAGCGGTTTTTCAACCAGGCCCATGCTCGGGCTGTTGATAATCGCATAGATAACCACGCCAACTACGCCCAGCAGGAACAGCCAGACGGACGTTTTTGCACCGGATTTGATTTCAATCTGCTTCTCACCGCGCAGTTCAACCAGACCTTCTTCCAGACGCTTGCGATAAATCGGATCGTCAGACAGTTTTGAGTTGAAAAGCATGGTTACCAGGAAGGACATCACCAGAACTGCCAGCAGGGTAGACGGGATGACCACAGAGAGCAGATGCAGGTAGCTGATGCCATGACCTTCCATCACGGAAGACATGTAAACCACCGCCGCAGAGATTGGCGATGCGGTGATCGCAATCTGCGCGGATACCACTGCAGTAGACAGCGGACGGCAAGGTTTAACGCCTTGTTCCTTCGCAACTTCAGCGATAACTGGCAGTGTTGCCAGAGAGATGTTGCCGGTACCAGCAAAGATGGTCAGGAAATAGGTCACGATCGGTGCAAGGATCGTGATGTATTTCGGGTTACGGCGCAGCAGCTTTTCTGTCTGGTGAACCAGATAGTCCAGACCGCCAGCAACCTGCATAGCAGAAATAGCAGCGATAACCGCCATGATAATGGAAATGACATCGAATGGGATGTTACCAGGCTTGACGCCGATAGCGGCAAGAACCAGCACCCCCAATCCACCTGCAAAACCAATACCAATTCCCCCTAATCTGGCGCCCAAGAAGATCGCCAGCAAAACGATGATGAGTTCTACAACTAGCATATTAGCCTTCCTTGTTTTTTAACAAGTTGATATCAGGTTGTTGTTTTTAAGTTACTACTCACAAGAAAAAAGGCACGTCGTCTGACGTGCCTCTTTTATTTGTACTACCCTGTACGATTACTGTTCGCTTTCATCAGTATAGCGTTTTGCTTTGTAAGCCGGATGCATCAGGTTCTGTACGGAGAAAATATCGTCTAGTTCTGCTTCAGTCAACAGACCGCGCTCCAGAACGACTTCACGTACGCTCTTGCCAGTTTCGGCACAGATTTTACCCACGATGTCACCGTTGTGGTGGCCGATGAATGGGTTCAGGTAAGTGACGATACCGATAGAGTTGTAAACGTAACCTTCGCACACTTCTTTGTTAGCAGTGATGCCGTTAACGCATTTTTCCAGCAGGTTGTAGCAAGCGTTGGTCAGAATGTGAACGGATTCAAACATGGCCTGGCCAATGACCGGCTCCATAACGTTCAGCTGCAGCTGACCCGCTTCTGCTGCCATGGTAACAGTGATGTCGTTACCGATGACTTTGAAGCAAACCTGGTTAACCACTTCCGGAACAACTGGGTTTACTTTAGCTGGCATGATGGAAGAGCCCGCCTGCAGTTCCGGCAGGTTGATCTCGTTCAGGCCGGCACGTGGGCCAGAAGAGAGCAAGCGCAGGTCGTTACAGATTTTGGACATCTTCACAGCCATGCGTTTCAGCGCGCCATGCACCATAACGTAAGCGCCGCAGTCAGAGGTCGCTTCGATCAGGTCTTCAGCAGGTACGCATGGGAAGCCAGTGACTTCAGCCAGTTTTTTCACTGCCAGCGGAGAGTACTCTTTCGGCGTGTTCAGGCCAGTACCGATTGCAGTTGCGCCGAGGTTAACTTCCAGCAGCAGTTCAGCGGTACGTTCGATGTTTTTCACTTCTTCTTTCAGCAGGATGCTGAAAGCGCGGAATTCCTGACCGAGGGTCATCGGTACTGCGTCCTGCAGCTGGGTACGACCCATTTTCAGGATGTCCTGGAATTCGACAGCTTTACGTTCAAAGCCTTCACGCAGTTGGTTAATAGCATCTACCAGTTTAATCAGAGAAGAGTAAACTGCGATGCGGAAACCGGTCGGGTAGGCGTCGTTAGTGGACTGACATTTGTTAACGTGGTCGTTCGGGTTCAGGTACTGATATTCACCTTTCTGGTGACCCATCAGTTCCAGACCGATATTGGCCAGCACTTCGTTGGTGTTCATGTTTACGGAAGTACCTGCGCCGCCCTGGTAGACGTCTACCGGGAACTGATCCATGCATTTTCCGTTATTCAGGACTTCATCACATGCGGCAATGATTGCATTCGCTACACTTTTAGGAATGGTTTGCAGCTCTTTGTTTGCCATAGCTGCGGCTTTTTTAACCATTACCATACCGCGAACAAATTCAGGAATATCGCTGATTTTGTTGTTGCTGATATAGAAGTTTTCAATCGCTCTCAGAGTGTGAACACCATAGTAGGCATCAGCTGGAACTTCCCTGGTACCCAACAGATCTTCTTCGATACGAATGTTGTTTGACATGTGAACCTTCTTTTTCAAGCTGCCAATGATTTGCTGTAAACACACAGAATATATGTGGTTTCGAATGTTTTTCGACCGACGATTATCCCCTGCATCGGCCGAATACCTAGGATCATATGCTGCTTGAGGATTTCTACCGTAATCTGGATCACTTTAAGTGTCGGTTTTTACCCCTTAATTATTAATTTGTGAAATAGATCACCGCTTTGGGATTACTACCAAAAATAGTTGCGCAAACATCTTGAAATTTTGCTAATGACCACAATATAAGCTGAACGCGATTCGCAACCCATTCAGGCGACCAGATTTAACTGGTTGCTATTACAGGAGAAACCTTTGCGCTGGTTACCTTTAATTGCCGTTTTCCTTTATGTCTATATTGAGATTTCAATCTTTATTCAGGTTGCTCATGTCCTGGGGGTATTGCTGACCCTCGTGCTGGTTATATTCACCTCAGTTATTGGTATGTCACTGGTACGTAATCAGGGCTTTAAGAATTTTGTGCTGATGCAACAAAAAATGGCGGCGGGAGAAAACCCAGCGGCGGAAATGATTAAAAGTGTTTCGTTGATCATTGCCGGTTTGCTGCTTTTATTACCGGGCTTTTTCACCGATTTCCTCGGTCTTCTTCTTTTATTACCGCCAGTGCAAAAGCACCTGACGGTGAAGCTGATGCCGCATTTGCGCTTTTCCCGTATGCCGGGCGGCGGATTTAGCGCCGGGACTGGTGGCGGTAATACTTTTGATGGTGAGTATCAACGAAAGGATGATGACCGCGACCGCCTTGATCATAAAGACGATCGCCAGGATTAATGACGAAACGCCGGATTATGTGGTTATGCCATTTTCCGGCGTTTTTCGTTTTGGCAGAAATAGCCATAACCCCGCCAGCATGATCAGGGCATATAAACTTTTCCAGCCGACCATCGCCAGTAACAGAACACATAACAGCCCGCCAATTACCGCCAGTAGTCGATAACGTCCTTGCAATAATTTACAGCCTGCCAGCATGCATAACAGATAGATCATAATAAAGATGCCGTTGGCATAGATGATGAGAGCGTCCAGATTGATCTCTAACATATGGATCGCCAACGTGCTCACCACGCAACAGCCGAGTACGGCATTAAGGGCATTAGTCGGGATATGACGAGAAGAGAGGCGTGCCAGGCAGTGGTCAGGATTGTGTTGCGCCTGCGACCAGACTAATCGGGCGAAGCTCTGTATATAAATGTTGAGACTGGCAAAGCAGGCCAGATAGCCAATCACGCAGGCAATCCACAACGCTCCTACACCGAACAGCTGCACCACAATTTTTGGAAGCGATGCTGCCGCCGCCATTTTTTCACCATAGGCGTCGAAGTGTAATACCACCACCGTACAGCCCCAATAGACTAATCCTGCCAGCAACAGACCAATCATCAGAGCGCGGGGAAAATCACGCTCTGGATTTTTAAATTCCGAGGCGAGATGGGCAAATGCCTCCAGACCGACAAAACACCAGAACATCACCGATAACGCAGCAAACAACCCGGAAAGTTCGATATTACCAGGTGCCGGGAAGGGGATATTCGCAGGTTTGATATCGCCCGCCCACCAGATAGCGACAATCAGCGCGACGATAAGCCCGGCAATCACCGTTTGTAGATTGGCACTGGAACTGGCTCCGCGAGTGCCGATGTACCACACCAGCGCCAGCGTACCAAGTTCTGCCAACAACAGTTGCCAACTATGCCAGCCAAACATTGCCTGGCCAAAGCCGGCGGCAATTTGTAGTGCAGCGGGCAGGCCTACGGGAATGACCGATAAAAATAGCCAGCCAGTGACTCGCTCAAGCCGCGAGCCAAACGCTATGCCAACGAAGTGCGCGACGCCGCCCGCACTGGGATAGTGGCGACCCAGCAGCGCAAAGACGATTGCAATCGGGAACACTAAGATAATCAAAACGGGCCACGCCCACAGGCTGGTATTGCCCGCTACCAGTGCAGCTAACGCAGGAACGGCAAACACACCCGTGCCTAATAATGAGGTTGATAACAGGCCGATCCCCTGGGCTAATCCCAGTTCTTGTTTGAGTCCACTCATGGGTTAATGTCCAATTGTGCCCAAATTTTGGGCAACTGCGCAGGATTTCGATGGTAGCACAATCAGATTCGCGTATGGCGGCGATGGAGAAATTGCGATGAAATGTGATGTGAATCAGGATTTTTACCCGATTTTGTACTGATCAGAATTTTTTTTCATTTGCCCCCTTGAAGGGGGAGAAGCCCATCCCCATTTCACTGGTCACCAGCCGGGAAACCACGTAAGGTCCGGCGTCACCCATAACAGATACGGACTTTCTCAAAGGAGAGTTATCAATGAATATTCGTCCATTGCATGATCGCGTGATCGTCAAGCGTAAAGAAGTTGAAACTAAATCTGCTGGCGGCATCGTTCTGACCGGCTCTGCAGCGGCTAAATCTACCCGTGGCGAAGTGCTGGCTGTTGGCAATGGCCGCATCCTTGAAAATGGTGAAGTGAAGCCGCTGGACGTGAAAGTTGGCGACATCGTAATTTTCAATGATGGCTACGGTGTGAAGTCTGAGAAGATCGACAATGAAGAAGTGTTGATCATGTCCGAAAGCGACATTCTGGCAATTGTTGAAGCGTAATCCGCGCACGACACTGAACATACGAATTTAAGGAATAAAGATAATGGCAGCTAAAGACGTAAAATTCGGTAACGACGCTCGTGTGAAAATGCTGCGCGGCGTAAACGTACTGGCAGATGCAGTGAAAGTTACCCTCGGTCCGAAAGGCCGTAACGTAGTTCTGGATAAATCTTTCGGTGCACCGACCATCACCAAAGATGGTGTTTCCGTTGCTCGTGAAATCGAACTGGAAGACAAGTTCGAAAACATGGGTGCGCAGATGGTGAAAGAAGTTGCCTCTAAAGCGAACGACACAGCAGGCGACGGTACCACCACCGCAACCGTACTGGCTCAGGCTATCATTACTGAAGGCCTGAAAGCTGTTGCCGCGGGCATGAACCCGATGGACCTGAAACGTGGTATCGACAAAGCCGTTACTGCTGCAGTTGAAGAACTGAAAGCGCTGTCCGTACCGTGCTCCGACTCTAAAGCGATTGCTCAGGTTGGTACTATCTCCGCTAACTCCGACGAAACCGTAGGTAAACTGATCGCTGAAGCGATGGACAAAGTCGGTAAAGAAGGCGTTATCACCGTTGAAGACGGTACTGGTCTGCAGGACGAACTGGACGTGGTTGAAGGTATGCAGTTCGACCGTGGCTACCTGTCTCCTTACTTCATCAACAAGCCGGAAACTGGCGCAGTAGAACTGGAAAGCCCGTTCATCCTGCTGGCTGACAAGAAAATCTCCAACATCCGCGAAATGCTGCCGGTTCTGGAAGCCGTTGCTAAAGCAGGTAAACCGCTGCTGATCATCGCTGAAGATGTTGAAGGCGAAGCGCTGGCAACTCTGGTTGTTAACACCATGCGTGGCATTGTGAAAGTCGCTGCGGTTAAAGCTCCGGGCTTCGGCGATCGCCGTAAAGCTATGCTGCAGGATATCGCAACCCTGACTGGCGGTACCGTAATCTCTGAAGAGATTGGTATGGAGCTGGAAAAAGCAACCCTGGAAGACCTGGGCCAGGCTAAACGTGTTGTGATCAACAAAGACACCACCACCATCATCGATGGCGTGGGTGAAGAAGCTGCGATTCAGGGCCGTGTTGCTCAGATCCGTCAGCAGATTGAAGAAGCAACTTCTGACTACGACCGTGAAAAACTGCAGGAGCGCGTAGCGAAACTGGCAGGCGGCGTTGCAGTTATCAAAGTTGGTGCTGCTACCGAAGTTGAAATGAAAGAGAAAAAAGCACGCGTTGAAGACGCCCTGCACGCGACCCGTGCTGCGGTAGAAGAAGGCGTGGTTGCTGGTGGTGGTGTTGCGCTGATCCGCGTAGCGTCTAAACTGGCTGACCTGCGTGGTCAGAACGAAGAGCAGAACGTGGGTATCAAAGTTGCACTGCGTGCAATGGAAGCTCCGCTGCGTCAGATCGTACTGAACTGCGGTGAAGAACCGTCTGTTGTTGCTAACACCGTTAAAGCTGGCGACGGCAACTACGGCTACAACGCAGCAACCGAAGAATACGGCAACATGATCGACATGGGTATCCTGGATCCAACCAAAGTAACTCGTTCTGCTCTGCAGTACGCAGCTTCTGTGGCTGGCCTGATGATCACCACCGAGTGCATGGTTACCGACCTGCCGAAAAACGATGCAGCTGACTTAGGCGCTGCTGGCGGTATGGGCGGCATGGGTGGCATGGGCGGCATGATGTAATTGCCCTGCACCTCGCAGAAATAAAGAAACCCCCGGGCAGAAATGTCTGGGGGTTTTTCTTTTGGTCATCTTTCTAGTATAAGATTCAGACACGGACGACGCGAGTTGCGTCCAGCTCATTGATTATGGGGAATAACATGCACGTAAAATACTTAGCAGGGATTGTCGGTGCCGCGCTACTGATGGCGGGTTGTAGCTCCAGCAACGAATTGAGCGCTGCCGGACAGAGCGTTCGCATCGTGGACGAGCAACCAGGTGCAGAGTGCCAGCTGATTGGTACTGCTACCGGTAAGCAAAGTAACTGGCTTTCCGGGCAACACGGTGAAGAGGGCGGTTCTATGCGCGGTGCGGCAAACGATCTGCGCAACCAGGCGGCAGCAATGGGTGGTAACGTGATTTATGGTATCAGCAGCCCGTCGCAGGGCATGTTGTCCAGCTTTGTCCCGACTGACAGCCAGATTATCGGTCAGGTATATAAGTGCCCGAACTGATGGGATTCAGAGGCTGGGTGACAAACGTATAATTGCCTGATGCGCTTCGCTTATCAGGCCTACATCAGGCATTGCAACTGATTGAATGCTTGAGAATTTGTAGGCCGGATAAGGCGTTTACGCCGCATCCGGCATGATCAACGATCACGTTATCAGTCATTTCAGGCTGGATGGCTCCAGCCTCGCATTAGCAAAGACGGGATTATTTCGCCTGTGGTGCAGTTTTGCTGATGGATTGAACGCGTAGGTGATGTAGTGCGCGTAGGCATTGATCCTGGGTTAGTGGTTGGGCGTTATTGGCTGCCACAGTACGAACGTAGACCTGACACGGCACTCCAGCGAGCTTTTTCAGTCGAGGACTGAAATCAAGCATCCGGCGTGTAATAGCCTCAACTTCTTTACCCGCAGTCGCTTCACGCGTTTTTACTACTGCACCACTAAATTGCTCCTTGCCACCTTCATCTTTAAAGCGATAAAGTACGGCCAGATAATGACTAAACAGATTATGTTTCCATTCTGGTTGGGAATAGGTGTCATATTCCAGATTACCATCATCCTGGCAGTCGACATCATATAACGGCAGGAAATCTAACAACGATGTAATACGTAACGCCAGTTCACGCATTTCTGCATTATTAATTGCATGAATGATTGCTCGCGCCAGCATTTCAATCTGCAACTCATTGACCACTAATTCGCATTTGCTGCCATCATGTAGCGTTAATGCGAAATTAAGATTTTCGCCCTGATTATCGGTAAGTTCCAGCGTGTTAACCCGGCGATTAATATCGGCATTTTTAAGCTCATCAACCAGAATTTCCGGGATGTTTTCTGCCATTTTCTTAATGACTTTATCGCGAGCTTGCTCATACTGAAGGCGTGCATCAGCATCCAGTTTATGCTTTTGATGCAGACGACTTTCCAGCGCAATCAGAAGGTCGCGCAGTTCCATCACAGACATAAAGAACAACGATTCTTTATTGCGAGGCTCTTTAATTTTCAGCGCCAGTGCAATGAAATTATTACTCTTGCGAATAACACCGGTATTAACACCCTTGATGCTTATGGCCATGTAGGTTCTCCCTAACCATTTCTCAATTAAATAATTAATTTTAATTTATAAGCCAGATAAATGGGCTTGGTAGTAATAGTTGTTAAAATAACATAAATAGCCGTGCTCACTCTATATAAACAGAAAAGAAAGGTTAATTATTGGTGTTGGCTATATAAAGAGTAAAAATAGCAATGTATATGAATAATTAAAGGTTATGCAACGGGCAAAGATTAAACTTCCCTGTAAAATGACAGGTCGCTGTACTGCGTTTGTTGCTCTTACCGGATGCGGCGTAAACGCCTTATCCGGCCTACAGTTCATTGAAAATTCATTCAATTTCAATGCACGATGTAGGCCTGATAAGCGTAGCGCATCAGGCAATTTTAATGTTTAACTTCCCTGTTTAATCAGTTACTGCTGGCGTAGCTGGAGATCCAGCGGCGTTTTGCTGGGTTCGCCACCAATCTCGCGCGCCAGTTTTGGCACCAGATATCCCGATACTAACGTCAGCAACTCACGCATAATCTGCCGCGCTTCATCATCGCTCACCATGAAATGCGCCGCGCCCTGCACTTTATCGAGCACATGCAGGTAATAGGGCATCACACCGGCGTCAAACAGTGCATTACTCAGATTTGCCAGCGTTTGCGCGTTATCGTTCACGCCACGTAACAGAACGCTTTGGTTAAGCAGGGTGACGCCGACACGGCGCAATTTAGCCATCGCCTGACGGAACGTTTCATCTACCTCATTGGCATGGTTGATGTGATTCACCAGCAAGATTTGCAGCGTAGAACGGGCAAAGCGTTCAACCAGCGCCTCGGTGATGCGTGCCGGGATCACAATCGGCAGACGGCTGTGAATCCGCAGACGTTTGATATGTGGGATGGCTTCCAGTTGCGTTAATAACCAGTCCAGTTCGTGATCTTTCGCCATCAGCGGATCGCCGCCGGAGAAAATAATCTCGTCCAGTTCCGGATGTGCAGCAACATACTCAAGTGCCGTCTTCCAGTTTCGCTTGTTGCCCTGATTTTCGGCATACGGGAAGTGGCGACGGAAGCAATAGCGGCAATTTACCGCGCAGCCGCCTTTGACCAGCAATAGCGCCCGGTTGTGGTATTTATGCAACAAACCAGGTACTACGCTGTGCTGTTCTTCCAGCGGGTCGGTGGAGAATCCGGGCGCGACGACAAACTCATCTTGCGAGGTAAGTACCTGACGCAAAAGTGGATCGTCTGGATTGCCTTTCTCCATGCGATCGATAAATGAGCGGGGCACGCGCAGGGCAAACAGCTTTTTAGCACTGCGTCCGGCCAACAGTTTTTCGTCCGCGTCTATATTCAAAAGACGCAGAAGTTCATCAGGATCGGTCACAACATCGGCAAGTTGCGCTAACCAATCTTCTCTGGATGGGGTATTTAGGGTTACAATATGCGCCATTTTGTGGCTTAGCTACCAATTAACAAATTTCAGAGGGCCTTATGGCAACGTACTATAGCAACGATTTTCGTGCTGGTCTTAAAATCATGTTAGATGGCGAACCTTACGCGGTTGAAGCCAGTGAATTCGTGAAACCGGGTAAAGGTCAGGCATTCGCTCGCGTTAAACTGCGCCGTCTGCTGACTGGCACTCGCGTAGAAAAAACCTTTAAATCTACCGATTCCGCTGAAGGCGCTGATGTTGTCGATATGAACCTGACTTACCTGTACAACGACGGTGAGTTCTGGCACTTCATGAACAACGAAACTTTCGAGCAGCTGTCTGCTGATGCAAAAGCAATTGGCGACAACGCTAAATGGCTGCTGGATCAGGCAGAGTGCATCGTAACTCTGTGGAATGGTCAGCCGATCTCCGTTACTCCGCCGAACTTCGTTGAACTGGAAATCGTTGATACCGATCCGGGTCTGAAAGGTGATACCGCAGGTACTGGCGGCAAACCGGCTACCCTGTCTACTGGCGCTGTGGTTAAAGTTCCGCTGTTCGTACAGATCGGCGAAGTCATCAAAGTGGATACCCGCTCTGGTGAATACGTCTCTCGCGTGAAGTAATGCGGTTGTGGTGCGGCCTGTGGGCTGCACCATCACTTTCTCAGGCCAGAGATGATGAAACGCCTTATCCTTCTTGTTTTGCTTGCCAGTGCGCTGCTCACGGGCTGTAACACCGCACGCGGTTTTGGTGAAGACATTAAACATCTCGGTAATTCCATCTCCCGCGCAGCCAGCTAATTTTTCTTCTCTTCGTAAAAATCATCAGATTTCCGTCATTTTCGGTGGTGTTGTCTATTATTAATTTGCTATAGGCAAACACAAATAACATTACCTAAAAGGAAGACGTTATGGTGAAGAAGACAATTGCAGCGATCTTTTCTGTTCTGGTGCTTTCAACAGTATTGACTGCCTGCAACACCACGCGTGGCGTTGGTGAAGATATCTCCGACGGCGGTAACGCGATTTCTGGCGCAGCGACGAAAGCGCAGCAATAAGCAATAACGGTACGACAAGTTTGTCGTGCCGTTTATTTTTTCAGCGATAGTCACTAAGGTAATAGTTGAAATTCCTCTGCCACCTGGCAAAATATCCGTTCAACCATCAGCTTTGCAGGACGACCTGCAAACGCTTCTTTTCACCGGGGACGGCCCCATTTCTCCGGAGTTTTATATGTCCTGGATTATTTTATTTATTGCTGGTTTGCTGGAAGTCGTCTGGGCTGTTGGCCTGAAATATACCCACGGCTTTAGTCGTTTGACGCCAAGTGTTATTACCGTGACGGCGATGATTGTCAGTATGGCGCTGCTCGCCTGGGCGATGAAGTCATTACCTGTAGGGACGGCTTATGCTGTCTGGACGGGGATTGGCGCAGTCGGCGCGGCTATCACCGGCATTGTGCTGCTCGGCGAGTCCGCTAACCCGATGCGCCTGGCGAGTCTGGCGTTAATTGTGGTGGGAATTATTGGTCTGAAACTTAGCACTCACTAACTGCCGGGCTGCTGTACCCAAATAAACTTACTAACATCAAACCCTTCCCGGGTTGCGACTGCCAGCATCTCCTGTTTAACTTCGTCAGAAATGGTTGGCGTGCGAGAAAGTATCCACAGGTAGTCGCGGTCCGGGCCGCAAACCAGCGCGTGGCGGTACTCCCGGTCGAGCGCGATGACATTATAACCGCCGTAGAATGGCCCAAAGAACGACACTTTCAGGGCTGCGCGACGCGGATCTCCAGTAAAGTAGGCTTTTCCTTCACTCTGCTGCCACATCTCTCTGTCTGGGTTATAGCCTTTATTAATGACATTCAGGCCGCCGTCATCCCGCAGGCTATACGTCGCGGTCACTTTCTCCAGCCCGCGTTCAAAACGGTGATCAAAACGGGCAATCTCATACCACGTACCCAAATAGCGTTTGGTATCGAAATTATTTACCACAGTAACGCCACGCGGCGGTGTGGGAGAACTACAGGCAACCACCAGAAATGCAGCTGTCGCTGCGGCAACGAGAGGGAGCAGGCGCATAAATGTTTCCTTACTGGTTTTTTCTAAGTGTAGATGACAGCAAGGAAATGCGAAGAAAAGGTCCGAAAATTCGGACCCGATGAAATTTTACTGTAGAGCGTTGAGAATCTGCCAGGCGGCGGTAACTCTCGCTGGATTGGGATAATTTTTGTTAGCCAGCATCACAATACCCAGCTCTTTTTCTGGGATAAACGCGACATAGCTACCAAATCCGCCGGTCGCACCTGTTTTATGCACCCATGATGACCGCACAGCAGGAGCAGGGGGCGTAATCGCTTTTACTGGGCTTGTCGCCAGCGCAATTTTACTGTCGCTGCCATTGATGATGCTGTCAGGATTTACCGGCCAGTCCTGCATTTCCCAGCCCAGACCCTGATACATATCGCCGGTTTGCCAGTAGCGAGATTGCGCCAGTTGTATCCCTTGCTGAAGTGTTTTGTCGTTGATATCACGGGGATTCATATTGCTTTGCACCCAGCGGGCCATATCTTCAATGGTCGACTTCACACCATAAGCTTCAGCATCTAACGCCCCTGGCGAAACATGAACTGCCTTGCCTTCGCGATATCCCCAGGCGTAATTCTTTTCTTCTGCGGGCGGCACATTAATCCACGTATGGTTGAGTTTGAGTGGCTGGAAAACACGAGTTTGCATCGCCTGCTCAAAGCTCAAACCGGATGGCTTCACGGCCAGTGCGCCGAACAAACCGATACTGGAGTTTGCATACAGACGTTGTGTTCCTGGCGCCCATGCAGGCTGCCAGTTTTGATAGAAGCGCAGCAAGTCGCTTGAGGATTTCACCTCATCCGGCACCTGTAACGGCAGGCCGCCAGCGGTGTAGGTTGCGAGATGTAATAGTGTGATCCCATTCCACTGTTTAGCGGTAAGTTCAGGCCAGTATTTTGTGACGGGATCGTTTAGATTGATTTCCCCTCGAGCAATAGCGTCGCCACCAAGCACGCCCGTAAATGTTTTACTGACCGAGCCTAACTCAAATAACGTTTGCTGCGTGACGGGCCGCTTTTTTGCCACATCCGCGTAGCCCCAGGTAAAGTAATAAGGCTTACCCTGATAAATCACTGCAACGGCCATGCCGGGGATGTTTTGTTGCTCAACAAGTGGGGTAATAGTGTGATGCACAATATCGTTGATTTGTTGTTCGCTGTGGGTCGCGGCAAGAGCGGAGCAAGAGACGGTAATCAGTAAGGCGCAAAGCGTCGTTTTGAGCATAAGGTCTGGTTTCCATACAAAACGGCCCGCCATAGGCGGGCCGGATTTACATTGGCGATACGTTAGATTGTAACGATACCAATCAGCGTGACAACTGTCAGGATAGCAGCCAGACCGTAGAAAACCCATTTGCCCGCAGGCACGTGAATTTTCAGATCGTGCATCGCGTGGTGCATACGGTGTAAACCACACCACAGCGGCAGGACGATCATCAGGAACAGGAATACGCGACCAATGAAGCTTTGCGCGAACGCCAGAACGCGTTCGTAGCTCAGTGCGTCACCCGGGAACAGACCCAGTGGCAGCAGAATGCCAACCAGCAGGATCATTACAGGCGCAATGATCGCACTCCACATGCCACCGGCCCCGAAGAGGCCCCAGAATACCGGTTCGTCAGAACGCTTTGGATTTGGATTAATCATCTCAGGCTCCTTACCAGTACAGGGCAACAAACAGGATTACGATGGTGGCAACCACGGTTACCGCCCAGAGACTTTTGATAATTGGCTCTGGTCCCATTTTTTCGTCTTTTACAATGATATTGGCCGCTTTCGGTGCCAGTTCAAACCAGGTTTTGGTGTGCAGCAGGGCTGCCGCCAGAGTAATCAGGTTAATGATCACGATAACCGGGTTTTGTAAAAAGTCGACGAATCCCGCCCAGGTTTCCGGGCCATTTTTCAGGGCAAACAGCCCGAAAATCAGTTCAATGCTGAACCACACAGCCGGAACCGCTGTGCCTTCGCGCAGCATGTAAAAGCGATAAAACGGCAATTTTTTCCACCAGGTGGACGTCATTGGCCGTACATACGGTTTACGTTTAGTCGTCATGTTGCACTCCTTAGCGTGGTTTCAGGGTCGCGATAAGAAAGTCTTTTGAACTTTCTACTTTGCCCTGCTGAATGGCCGCAGCCGGATCGACGTGTTTCGGGCAGACTTCGGAGCAGTAGCCCACGAAAGTACAGCTCCATACGCCGTTCTGGCTGTTTAACTGCGCCATACGCTCCTTCTTACCGTGGTCGCGGCTATCTTCGTTATAACGATGTGCCAGCGTAATGGCAGCCGGACCGATGAACTCTGGGTTCAGGCCGAACTGCGGGCATGCGGCATAGCACAGACCACAGTTGATGCAACCGGAGAACTGGTGATACTTCGCCATCTGCGCCGGGGTCTGGATGTTAGTACCCTGATCCGCGGTGCGGGAGTTGCCGATGATGTACGGTTTGATCGCTTCCAGACTTTCGATGAAGTGGGTCATATCGACCACCAGATCGCGTTCGATCGGGAAGTTAGCTAACGCTTCAACCTTCATGCCGTTGGTGTAGTCACGCAGGAAGGTTTTACATGCCAGTTTCGGCACGTTGTTAACCATCATGCCGCAGGAGCCACAAATCGCCATACGGCAGGACCAGCGGTAGCTCAGGTCCGGCGCAAGGTTGTCTTTGATATAGCCCAGCGCATCCAGCAATGAGGTGGTTTCATCATAAGGCACTTCATAGAATGCGCTATGCGGTGCGGTATCGACTTCCGGGTTATAACGCACCACCTCAATTTTCAGGTTTTTCATCTCAGCCATTCGCCTTCTCCTTCTTATTGGCTGCTTCCGCCTTATCGGCTGCATCCGCTTCGCCACCGTACATGCGTTTGGCCGGCGGCAGCTTAGTAATCTTCACGTCGCTGTACTCCAGGCGAGTAGTGCCATCAGCATCGCGGAAGGCGAGGGTGTGTTTGAGGAAGTTGATGTCGTCACGTTCAGTGCAACCTTCGTCCAGACGCTGGTGCGCGCCGCGTGACTCTTTACGTGCCATTGCGGAGTGCGCCATACATTCGGCAACGTTCAGACCGTGGCCCAACTCAATGGTGTAAAGCAGGTCGGTGTTGAACACGCTGGAAGTGTCGGTGATGCGAACGCGCTTGAAGCGTTCCTGCAGTTCCGCCAGCTTGTCGATGGTTTTCTGCATCAGTTCCGGCGTACGGTAGATACCGCAGCCTTCTTCCATGGCCAGGCCCATTTCGTCGCGGATCTTCGCCCAGTTTTCGCCGCCGTCCTGGTTAACCAGATCTTTCAGACGCTGTTCAACGCCAGCAACCTGGGCATTGATCGCGGCATCGTTGCCATTACCGGCAGTAGATGCGCGCTCCATTGCTTGCTCACCAGCCAGACGACCAAAGACCACCAGTTCCGCCAGGGAGTTGGAGCCCAGACGGTTTGCGCCGTGCAGACCTACAGAGGAACATTCGCCCACGGCGAACAGGCCCTTAATGCGGGTTTCGCAGTTCTGATCGGTTTCGATACCACCCATGGTGTAGTGCGCGGTCGGACGTACCGGAATCGGCTCTTTAACCGGATCGACGCCAACATAAGCTTTTGCCAGTTCACAGATGAACGGCAGACGTTCGTGCAGTTTTTTCTCGCCCAGGTGACGCAGGTCGAGGTAAACCACATCGCCACGCGGCGTGGAGATGGTGTTGCCTTTACGCCATTCGTGCCAGAAGGCCTGAGAAACTTTGTCGCGTGGACCCAGTTCCATGTATTTGTTTTTCGGCTCGCCCAGCGGAGTTTCTGGACCCATGCCGTAGTCTTGCAGATAACGGTAGCCATTTTTGTTGACCAGAATACCGCCTTCGCCACGGCAACCTTCGGTCATCAGGATACCGGAACCCGGTAGGCCAGTCGGGTGATACTGAACGAACTCCATATCACGCAGCGGAACACCGTGGCTCAGCGCCATACCCATACCGTCGCCAGTAACGATGCCGCCGTTGGTGTTGTAACGATAAACACGGCCAGCGCCGCCGGTTGCCATCACCACTGCGTTGGCACGGATCTGAACCAGCGTACCTTCCATCATGTTCATTGCCACCAGGCCGCGAACATGACCATCATCAACCAGAATATCCAGCACGAAATGTTCGTCAAAACGCTGGATCTGCGGGAATTGCAGAGAGGTCTGGAACAGAGTGTGAAGCATATGGAAGCCGGTCTTATCTGCGGCGAACCAGGTACGCTCGATTTTCATGCCGCCGAAGCGACGTACGTTCACGCTACCATCCGGGCGACGGCTCCATGGGCATCCCCACAGTTCCAGTTGGGTCATTTCGGTTGGGCAGTGGTGGACGAAATAATCCACAACATCCTGCTCACATAACCAGTCGCCACCCGCTACTGTATCGTTAAAGTGATAATCGAAGCTGTCATGATCCTGCGCGACAGCGGCGGAGCCCCCTTCTGCAGCAACGGTATGGCTGCGCATTGGGTATACTTTTGAGATTAGTGCGATTTTTGCATTCGGATTTGCCTGCGCGGCAGCAATTGCAGCACGTAATCCCGCGCCACCGGCACCTACAATGGCAAGATCGGCTTGAAAGGTTTGCACGACATTCCTCCAGATTGTTTTTATCCCACATCCACGTACTTCAGGGTAAGTGCCTGAAAGTTACGGTCTGCGAACGCTATTCCACTGCTCCTTTATAGGTACAACAGTATAGTCTGATGGATAAGTCTGAAATTTGACGAGATCGATTTTTTTAGTGCGCAAGCGGGCTAAATTATCACTGAAGATGATTAATTTAATTACTAAACCATCAGATTGTGGTTTTTTTAGCCACCCCCTCTCGCTGAATGATTCCTGCGTAAAATTTGTCTCGCCGTCGCGTTGCGAGTAGACTTCGTGCCCTTGTTAAAAACTGGAGATTTCACTATGAGCGAAACGGCATCCTGGCAGCCGAGCGCATCCATTCCTAACTTATTAAAACGCGCGGCGATTATGGCGGAGATCCGTCGTTTCTTTGCCGATCGTGGAGTGCTGGAGGTGGAGACGCCTTGTATGAGCCAGGCGACGGTAACCGATATTCATTTGGTCCCGTTTGAGACACGTTTCGTTGGCCCCGGACACTCTCAGGGGATGAATCTCTGGTTAATGACCAGCCCTGAATATCACATGAAACGCCTGCTGGTTGCCGGTTGTGGCCCAGTATTCCAGCTGTGCCGCAGCTTCCGTAATGAAGAGATGGGGCGTTATCACAACCCTGAGTTCACGATGCTGGAGTGGTATCGGCCGCATTATGATATGTACCGGTTGATGAACGAAGTTGACGATCTTCTGCAGCAAGTACTGGATTGCCCGGCTGCAGAAAGCCTTTCTTATCAGCAAGCCTTCTTACGTTATCTGGAAATTGATCCGCTCTCAGCTGATAAAACGCAGCTGCGGGAAGTGGCGGCGAAACTGGATCTGAGCAACGTTGCCGATACCGAAGAAGATCGCGATACACTGTTGCAGTTGCTGTTTACCTTTGGTGTGGAACCGAACATTGGTAAAGAAAAACCGACCTTTGTTTATCATTTCCCTGCCAGTCAGGCATCACTGGCGCAAATCAGTACCGAAGATCATCGGGTCGCAGAGCGCTTCGAGGTCTACTACAAAGGTATTGAGCTGGCGAATGGTTTCCACGAATTAACGGACGCCCGTGAACAGCAACAACGCTTTGAGCAGGATAACCGCAAACGTGCGGCGCGTGGTTTACCGCAGCATCCAATTGACCAAAACCTCATAGAAGCTCTGAAAGTCGGTATGCCTGACTGCTCCGGCGTGGCTCTGGGCGTTGATCGTCTGGTGATGTTGGCGCTGGGCGCGGAGACGCTTGCGGAAGTGATTGCCTTTAGCGTTGACCGGGCATAATTCTGAAAAATCATCTAATTAACCGCACAGAATGGCGTTGTAACGCCATTCTGTAGCAGATGTTTTCATTTTTCTGCTGAAGGCCACAATTTAAGACTGGATATTTGCTATCATCCAGGTATCAATTCTGTATGGTTTTTTATTGCGGCCCGTCAATCGATGGGTAGTGCAGTTCAGTGCGCGCGTTTTATACATGTGCTAACACGAAGGATAATTTCATGCCTCACACGATAAAAAAGATGAGTCTGATAGGGCTCATATTGATGATCTTTACTTCAGTATTTGGGTTTGCCAATAGCCCGGCAGCTTATTATTTAATGGGGTATAGTGCGATTCCCTTTTATATATTTTCTGCATTATTATTTTTTATACCATTTGCCTTAATGATGGCAGAGATGGGCGCGGCGTATCGCAAAGAAGAAGGCGGCATCTATTCCTGGATGAATAATAGTGTCGGACCACGTTTCGCCTTTATCGGCACATTTATGTGGTTTTCCTCTTATATCATCTGGATGGTGAGTACCTCAGCTAAAGTCTGGGTACCATTTTCTACGTTCCTCTACGGTACCGACATGACTCAGCACTGGCGCATTGCTGGCCTGGAGCCAACGCAGGTAGTGGGTCTGCTGGCGGTGGCATGGATGATCCTGGTTACCGTGGTTGCTTCAAAAGGGATTAATAAAATTGCTCGTATTACTGCAGTAGGTGGTATTGCAGTAATGTGTCTTAATTTAGTATTACTGTTAGTGAGCATTGCCATTTTGTTATTAAATGGTGGCCATTTTGCACAGGATATTAATTTCGTGGTATCGCCGAATCCAGGATATCAATCCGGTCTGGCGATGTTATCGTTTGTGGTATTTGCCATTTTCGCTTACGGCGGAATTGAAGCGGTTGGTGGTCTGGTAGATAAAACAGAAAACCCAGAAAAGAACTTTGCCAAAGGTATTGTTTTTGCCGCTATTGTTATTTCAATTGGTTATTCGCTGGCGATATTTTTATGGGGCGTCAGCACTAACTGGCAGCAGGTATTAAGTAATGGTTCCGTTAACCTTGGCAATATCACCTATGTACTGATGAAAAGCCTGGGGATGACGCTGGGTAACGTGCTGCATTTGTCACCTGAAGCGTCATTGTCGCTGGGCGTATGGTTTGCGCGTATTACCGGGCTTTCGATGTTCCTGGCTTACACCGGCGCGTTCTTTACACTTTGCTACTCGCCACTAAAAGCGATCATCCAGGGTACGCCGAAAGCGTTATGGCCGGAACCGATGACGCGCCTGAACGCCATGGGCATGCCGTCTATCGCCATGTGGATGCAGTGCGGGCTGGTTACTGTCTTCATCCTGCTGGTTTCGTTTGGCGGTGGTACCGCATCAGCGTTCTTTAACAAGCTGACGCTGATGGCGAACGTTTCCATGACGCTTCCCTATCTGTTCCTTGCGCTGGCTTTCCCATTCTTTAAAGCACGTCAGGATCTCGACAGACCATTTGTGATTTTCAAAACACACATGTCGGCAACGATCGCGACAGTGGTGGTGGTACTGGTGGTGACGTTTGCGAACGTTTTCACCATTATCCAGCCAGTGGTTGAAGCCGGAGACTGGGATAGCACATTGTGGATGGTTGGCGGCCCTGTCTTCTTTTCGCTGTTAGCGATGGCGATTTACCAGAACTATTGCAGCAGAGTGGCAAAAAATCCGCAGTGGGCGGCTGAGTAATCAGATGCCCTATCGTCGGCCTGACGATAGGGCATAAATACAGGGAATGTTATGGATGACAACAGCCGGGACCCGGCAATAACCGAAGATGAAATCAGGGCGCTGCAATTTTCTGCGCAGGACGTTGCAGAAATAGAGCACGTTATCCTTTCTTTTGCCGATGTTCGCTACACCCGTAAAGTGGCGATGGTGGTCGGTAATACCATTAATACCCTCAAAGATCGCGACAGGAATCGGTGGAGAAACCTGCCGGATATCTATTGCGCTTATCTTATTAGATGTCTGGTTTTTCGCGGAGAATTAGTGGGATACGGCGATTTGTTTCGTATGCGCTATAGCGAAATTAAACTACGGGTTACCTCATGAGTGCGCGCATGTTTGTTTTGTGCTGCATCTGGTTCATTGTGGCGTTCCTCTGGATAACCATCACTTCCACGCTGGACAAAGAGTGGATGATTGATGAAGGCGGGGTTAAAAACATCTGCGATGTGCTGGAGTATCTGGAAAATGACGATACCCGTGATGTCGGTGTGATATTGACGTTGCCGCTCTTTTTCCCTTTTCTCTGGTTCGCGCTGCGGCGAAAAAAAGGCGGCTGGTTTATGTACGTCACTGCACTTGCGATCTTCGGCTATTGGCTGTGGCAGTTTTTCCTGCGCTATCAGTTTTGTTTGTGAGCCGGAGTGGTTCATCCGGCCACAAAGACCTTACAAACTTCCCGCCTGACGACCTTTGCCCGCAGAAGTTAATGTTCTCCCCGTTTGTTTACCGTTGAGGCTTTCCAGACGCATCTGGAAGGGCGGGAATGGCATATCAATACCGTGGGCGTGGAAGCCCGCCAGAATCAGTTGATGGATTTCATGGCGCAGCGGCATGCGGTGACCCATTTCTGCGGCGTAAATACGCAGCTCGAAAATCTGGATCCCTTGCTGTAGATCCACCAGGAAGACTTCCGGCGCAGGATTGTCGATCACCAGCGAGCAGCGATGCGCAGCGTTAAGCAAGATTTCCGTCACTTCTTCACTGTTGGCATCAGCAGGGGCCGGAATCGTCAACACCACGCGCGTGACCGAGTCAGAGAGCGACCAGTTGATAAACTGCTCAGTAATAAACGCCTTGTTCGGCACGATAATCTCTTTACGGTCCCAGTCGCTGATGGTGGTGGCGCGGGTGTTAATTTTCGTCACGCTACCGGTAAGATCGCGGATCGTTACCGTATCGCCAATGCGAATCGGTTTTTCGAACAGGATAATCAGGCCAGAGATAAAGTTGGCGAAAATTTCCTGCAAACCAAAACCGAGACCAACACCGAGCGCGGCGACCAGCCACTGCAATTTCGACCACTCAATACCAATCATTGAGAAGCCGACCAGCCCGCCAATCAGCATCAGCAGATATTTGGTGATGGTGGTGATGGCGTAGCCCGTACCCGGCGTTAAATCCAGGTGCTGCAAAATCGCCAGTTCCAGCAGCGCGGGCAGGTTGCGCACCAGCTGCGTGGTGATGATAAACACCAGAATGGCAATCAGCACCGCACCGAGGGTAATCGGCTCCAGACTTTCTACGCCCTGTACCGTGGACGTAACATCCCACAGCGAAATATTTTCGAGGAAGCCGAAAGCGGAATGGATTTCTGACCACAGCACAATGACCGAAAGCAGGGCGATCAACATCAAAATTGAGCGCACCAGCCGCAAGGACTGCGCACTGATGGCATCGAGATCGACTTCGCTTTCATCGACTTCAATCGCCCCTTCCGGGCTACTGTGATGATGCGCTTCCTCTTCGCCACGCGCGCGCTGCGCTAACATCTCGGCCCGGCGATGTTTCGCCCGGTCAAAAGCCAGTCTGCGTCGCTGGATTAGCATCCAGCGGCGGATAACGTGGTAAACCACCAACAGCAGGAACCAGATGGCGACCGAGGTTTCAAGCCTTGCTAACAGCGCCTGTGCCGTTGCCAGGTAACCGACTGCCGCTGCCAGAATAGCGACCAGCGGCGCGCCAATCATCATGTTCCATAACATATGGTTGGTAATGTTATCGCCGCTTCCCTCTTTGTTGAGGTACAGCGGGATCCCCGCTTTTTTCAAACTGAGGGTGACCACCGCCAGCGCACCACATATGAGAATAAAGCAAAGCCGTCCCAGCGAACCGGAAAACTCGCGGTCGTCGAGATTATCGAACATCATCAGCGCCATAATCAGCGGCACGATAAGCCCGATGCTCATCAGGTAGTAGCGCATCCCGCGGGAAACACGTTCGCGCGGCCAGCCAAAATGAGCGATAAACAAGCCGTTCGGGCGGGCAAATGTGGCGCAAATCATCACTACCCACAGCAGCGGCACGGTGGCTGTTACGCCATCACCAATCGCTACCGCCAGCGGATAAGGCCACGCCTCGCGCAAGCCGTAACCCAGCGTCATCCACAGCACCGGTAACGGTGACGCGACGAGAATCGACCAGAAAAGGGTGCGTAATGTCAGCCAGAAGTGATCCTGAGTCACCTTGCCGACTTTCGCTGCCGAACGTTCGAGAAAACGGGTGAAATAGCGGCGCGAGTAAATACTGCAACCGACCAGAATCAACGCGCCAAACAGCGGCAAAATCGTCTCTTTGCTGGTCAGCATCATGATGCTGGCTTTACCTAACTGGCTGAAGGTGTCCAGCGAAATGAGACGGCGCAGGTCCTGGGCGATTTCCAGCGGCCAGGCGATGGTCATCGGGCGCACGTCAGAGGTCCAGAACAGATAGCGGTGCGTCGCTTCGTTCACCTCTTTCAGCGCATCTTCCAGTTGCCCGTTGGAGACTTTCAGCTTGGTCAGTTCCAGCAGTAGCGTGTCACCACCCTGCAACAATGAGTTCAGCAACTCACGCTGAGTACGCAGTTGTGCTTCGAGAATACGGTTTTGCTCGGCGGTCAGCGGCTGACCGTCAGTCTGAAGGATTTGTCGCAGTTGCGGTTGTTTATTGAGTAGATCCTCATAGTGCAACCGTTGCACGCGCAACTGCGCCATTTCGGTATCAAGTTGTTGCGGTTTCGGCATTTCCGGCAGTCGTGCCACCTGCGCTCGCAACGCTTCGCCGAGCAGGTTGGATGCTCCCAGCCATTGTGACTGCTCGCGCAGGGTATTCAGCGCCTGCCGGACCTGTAATGTCTGGCTGGCAGCCTGACGCTGTTGCGAAGCGACGAGATCCATTCGCTGCGCTTGTTGATTCAGCGCTGCCGACAGTTCGCGGTTAATTTTGAATTGCGCGACGATATCTTTCGGTAAATTGGCACTGCTTTCAGCCAACAACTCGGTGCTTTCCAGCGCCCGCTCCGCCTCAAGCTGGCGTTGGCTGTTCAACTGATTACGTAAGGCCTGCAAATACGCATCCAGCTGCTGGCTCTCTTTTTCCGCCAGCTCAGAGCGCAAGCGCGCTAATTCCTGGCGGTTATTGGCAGACAGCTGCGCCAGCTCTAGTTCATCAACGAGGGCTTTCAGACGTGCGGAGTCAGACTGCAACGCGAAATTTTGTGCCTGATTGAGCGGGGAATTGCCGGTAAGCGTCCCCAGGCGGCGCTCGATTTCATTTAACTGACGGCGGGCATCGGTTTGCTGTTGCGGCAGTTGATTCAGTGAATCGGCAATCTCGCGGGCGCGTTCCTGCTCTTGCTGGGCCTGACGGCTTTTATCCAGCAACTGACTGCTGACCTGGAGAATTTCCTGATTCAGCGCGTCGGTAGACATTCCCGGCGACACGCTGCGCGGCTCGTCACGCATGTTGTTTAATTGTGCGCGCAGAGTAGCAGAGAGTTTCGGATAATTATCAATGACTTCTTGGTATTGCTTGATGCGCTCAAGGGAACCTTTTCGTTCCTCAAGCGCATTTAAGGCAGACTGGAGCGCCTCTACGACTTCCGGCTGCGCGGGTTTCGCCGCTTTTGCCTGCTCCAGTTCCTGGGTGATTTGTTTGCTATCGGGGGCCGTCGCGGCGTACGCCCCCCAACTGAGGCACCAGGCCATCAGAAAAGTGATAATCAGGCGCACGTCAGCGTTTCCTTTGATGGATTAGACCTGGTCTTTTTTGTCGTCAACCAATGGGCTGGCGTCGTGTTCTGCTTCGATCTCTTCAGCAGGAATCGGGGCCGGTTCAGCGTCTGGCGTAACAAAGGTTTCGGTAGATACTGCCAGCGGCTGACCAATTTTCGTGACAGACAGGCTTTCCAGTTGCTCAACCAGGTTCACTTTACCCGGTGCAAACAGGTTGATAACGGTAGAGCCAAGTTTAAAGCGACCCATTTCCTGGCCTTTCAGCAGCGCCACAGAACCGTCGTTTTCCCCGGCAGGCCAGGTCCAGCGTTTGATGATGCCTTCGCGCGGTGGTGTAATGGTACCCGCCCAGACCGTCTCAATGCTGCCAACAATCGTCGCACCAACCAGAATCTGCGCCATCGGGCCAAATTCGGTATCGAACAGGCAGATCACGCGTTCGTTACGGGCAAACAGATTCGGCACGTTCTGAGCAGTGAGATGGTTAACGGAGAAGAGATCGCCCGGTACGTAGATCATCTCACGCAAAATACCGTTGCACGGCATGTGTACGCGGTGATAGTCACGCGGGGAGAGGTAAGTGGTCACAAACGTACCATTGCGGAAAAGATCCGCCATCAGATAGTTGCCCGCCAGCAGGGCTTCGAGGCTGTAATTGTGGCCTTTGGCTTGCAGGATTTTATCTTCTTCAATTTTACCTAACTGGCTGATAACGCCATCGGCAGGCATGACCAGAACATTCGGATCGGTATTGATTGGGCGTACTTCGTCACGCAGCGGACGGACAAAAAATTCGTTAAAGGTGCGGTAGCTGGCAGTATCCGGCTTCTGCGCCTCTTGCATGTCGACTTTGTAGTATTTAACGAACAGATCGATAACCAGTTTTGTCAGCCATCCTGCTCGCTTGCTTGCGCCCCAACCCGCCAGGCGAGTAAGCCATAGTTTCGGCAGAATGTACTGTAGCGAAAGTTTAAATGAATTTAACAAAGTAGCCTCCAGGCCATTGTTTTGTCGTTCCTGATCCGGCGTACATGCCGGATCCTGAAAAAAAGGGGACGATTCTAACGACGGTTAGCTTAATTGTCAGTCATCCGTATCAGAAAAGTTTTTACGCGTTTTTACCTGCGCCATGCTTTCCAGAATACGGTGATAGTTTTCGAAACGGGTTTCCGCGATTTTCCCTTCGTCAACGGCCTCACGGATAGCGCAGCCCGGATCGGTATCGTGTTTACAATCGCGGTATTTGCACAGACCTAAGTAGTCATGGAATTCGACAAAACCGTGAGTGATTTGTTCCGGCTCGAGATGCCAGAGTCCGAATTCGCGTACCCCAGGAGAATCAATCACATCGCCGCCGTGCGGGAAGTGATACAACCGAGCGGCAGTCGTGGTGTGCTGGCCCAGACCTGAGTTGTCAGAGACATCGTTGGTCAGGATCTCTTTTTGCAGCCCCAGCAACGCGTTCAGCAGGCTGGATTTGCCGACGCCAGATTGCCCGGCAAAAATGCTGATGCGTCCGGTCAATGCCTCTTCCAGCGGTTTCAGCCCATCCTGAGTATGGCTGGAAACCATCAATACGCGATAACCGATGTTGCGGTAGATATCCATCTGTTCGTTGACGAACGCCATGCCTTCGTCGTCCAACAGGTCTATCTTATTGAGCACAATAATCGGCTCAATCTGCAAGGTTTCGCAGGCTACCAGGTAACGGTCGATGATATTGAGCGACAGCTCCGGCAAAATGGCGGAGACAATGACAATCTGGTCGATGTTGGCGGCGATGGGTTTCACGCCGTCATAGAAATCCGGGCGTGTTAACACCGAGGTGCGCTCATGCACCGCTTCCACGATCCCTTTGACATTTACGCCTTCCGCCGCCGGTTTACCCGGACGCCAGACTACGCGGTCGCCGGTTACCAGTGAACGGATGGTGCGGCGAATATTGCAGCGGTGAACGTCGCCATCGGCGGATTCCACATCAGCGTGCATACCAAAGCGGCTGATGACGATACCTTCATCAGGCTCGCCAAACAGATTGTCGTCGTAGTCGGGCTTCTCCTTAGACGTTTTAAGACGACGCTGGTGATTGGCGTTCACGCGGCGCTGCTGGCCTTTGGAGAGTTTATTTTTACTCAATCGTACAGACTCCTGGTCGCCCCTGATGGGCAAAACATCTATGATACACGCAATTGTGGATCAATATAGTCACTGTGAATGGGTGGAAAATAGCATGAGTGCCAATGAAAACAACCTGATTTGGATCGATCTTGAGATGACCGGTCTGGATCCCGAGCGTGATCGCATTATTGAGATTGCCACGCTGGTGACCGATGCCAACCTGAATATTCTGGCAGAAGGGCCGACCATTGCAGTACATCAGTCTGACGAACAGCTGGCGCTGATGGATGACTGGAACGTCCGTACCCATACTGCCAGCGGGCTGGTGGAGCGCGTGAAAGCGAGCACGATGGGCGATCGTGAAGCAGAACTGGCGACGCTCGAATTTTTAAAACAGTGGGTGCCTGCGGGTAAATCGCCTATCTGCGGTAACAGCATCGGTCAGGATCGCCGCTTCCTTTTCAAATACATGCCGGAACTGGAATCGTACTTCCACTACCGCTATCTCGATGTCAGCACGCTGAAAGAGCTGGCGCGCCGCTGGAAGCCGGAAATTCTCGACGGTTTTACCAAGCAGGGGACGCATCAGGCGATGGATGATATCCGCGAATCAGTTGCGGAACTGGCTTACTACCGCGAGCATTTCATCAAGCTGTAAAATTCTTCCTGGTCACGTAACCGCCGGAATCCACTTGCGGCGGCGTGATTTTGACGCTAAATTGAACGCCTTGCTGATAATTTCAGCACTTGAGATAAAAATTCGAAAAATTTTTTTTAGGGGGGTTGCAGAGGGAAAGATTTCTCGTATAATGCGCCTCCCGTAACGACGCAGAAATGCGAAATTACGAAAGCAAAAATTAAGTAGTACGCGGGAATAGCTCAGTTGGTAGAGCACGACCTTGCCAAGGTCGGGGTCGCGAGTTCGAGTCTCGTTTCCCGCTCCAAAATTTGAAAGTGCTGCAAAGCACAGACCACCCAAGCGGGAATAGCTCAGTTGGTAGAGCACGACCTTGCCAAGGTCGGGGTCGCGAGTTCGAGTCTCGTTTCCCGCTCCAAATTCTTCTCCCAATAAAATATCCACAGCGACGCGATGCGTTATTGCTGGTTTTTGTTGCCTTTGACAAACTCTTGTAAACAGAGTTATCCACAGGTCCGGGCTGTAATCTTAATTTCAGAAAAACTTCGCACGATGAATAGTAATTTTTTAACTTGTTGATATATAAGTTGAAAATTAAGATTGTATTTTGTCGTATCGATCACTTGACGATGATATTCGTCTTGAATTGCAATGCGTTTTTATTTTTATTCACAAGCTGTGGATGAATCAGGCGTCACGTGGTAGTCCCTTTTCAATTACACGAACCAGACGCTGTTTTTTCGGCAATTGCACTTCAACCACGCACGCATTTCGTCTCTCGATTTGCTGCGCAATCGCCCACGCTATATGCTCATCAAGAAGTGGGTGCTCACCTTTACGACTTTCCAGCGCCGTCAGAATCGCTTCATCCCAGGGCGCATTGCCTAATGCTACGGCGATATTACGCAGCCAACGCAGGTGACCTATACGGCGAATCGCCGATCCTTCCGTGACTTTTAAGAATTTCTCTTCGCTCCATGCAAAAAGCTCAATGAGTTCCGGTGCGTGTAGTGGTTTGCGCGGGCTGAAATCGTCTTCAGTTGTCAGTTGTGAATAGCGATTCCACGGACAAATAAGCTGACAGTCATCACAGCCGTAAATACGGTTTCCCATTAACGGTCGCAACTCTTCCGGGATAGCCCCTTCCAGCTCAATCGTCAGATAAGAAATACAACGGCGAGCATCGACGGTATATGGCTCGACGATGGCGCCGGTCGGGCAAATCGTCATACAGGCCACGCATTTACCGCATCCTTCCTCGACCGGTTGATCCACGGGCAGAGGAATATCGACCAGCAATTCACCTAAAAAGAAGAACGAACCGGCCTCGCGATTGAGGATAAGTGAGTGCTTACCTGTCCAGCCAAGTCCTGCTTTTTCAGCTAACGGGCGCTCGAGAATAGGCGCAGAATCGACAAACGGTCTAAAATTCAGCGAAACACAATGTTGCTGAATCATCTCGCCCAGCTTTTTGAGTCGGTTGCGCAGAAGTTTGTGATAGTCACGGCCCAGCGCATAACGGCTAACATAGCCGAGTTTGGGGTTTTTCAGCGTGCTGGCAAATGCGGCGTTAGCAGGAAGGTAATTCATCCGCACGCTGATCACGCGCAGCGTACCGGGCAATAACTCATGGGGGCGGGCGCGCAGCATACCGTGACGCGCCATCCAGTCCATTTCGCCGTGGTATTGTTTGTCCAGCCATGCTTGCAGTTTGGGCTCGGACTCGCTGAGATCGGTATCGGTAATACCTACCTGCTGAAAGCCCAGTTCCAGCCCCCACTGTTTAATTTTTTGCGCTAACTGATTGAGATCGAGGGGCTCTGACATGACGGACCATACAATGAAGAAAAACCCCGTAAGTATACCACACACCGTCTGGCACGCCGACGATATCCGCCGCGGAGAACGCGAGGCGGCAGATGTGCTGGGGCTCACACTCTATGAGCTGATGCTTCGCGCTGGCGAGGCCGCATTCCAGGTGTGTCGTTCGGCGTATCCTGACGCCCGCCACTGGCTGGTGCTGTGCGGTCATGGTAATAACGGCGGCGATGGCTACGTGGTCGCGCGACTGGCCAAAGCGGTCGGCATTGAGGTCACGTTGTTGGCCCAGGAGAGCGACAAACCGTTGCCGGAAGAGGCCGCGCTGGCACGCGAAGCATGGTTAAACGCGGGAGGCGAGATCCATGCTTCGAATATTGTCTGGCCCGAATCGGTAGATCTGATTGTTGATGCGCTGCTCGGTACCGGCTTGCAGCAAGCGCCCCGCGAATCCATTAGCCAGTTAATCGACCACGCTAATTCCCATCCTGCGCCGATTGTGGCGGTTGATATCCCTTCCGGCCTGCTGGCTGAAACCGGCGCTACGCCAGGCGCGGTGATCAACGCCGATCACACCATCACTTTTATTGCGCTGAAACCAGGCTTGCTCACTGGAAAAGCGCGGGATGTTACCGGACAACTGCATTTTGACTCACTGGGGCTGGATAGCTGGCTGGCAGGTCAGGAGACGAAAATTCAGCGGTTTTCGGCAGAACAACTTTCTCACTGGCTGAAACCGCGTCGCCCGACATCGCATAAAGGCGATCACGGGAGAGTGGTGATTATTGGCGGCGATCACGGCACGGCGGGGGCTATTCGTATGACGGGGGAAGCGGCACTGCGTGCTGGTGCTGGTTTAGTCCGAGTATTGACCCGCAGTGAAAACATTGCGCCACTGCTGACTGCACGACCGGAATTGATGGTGCATGAACTGACGATGGACTCTCTTACCGAAAGCCTGGGATGGGCCGATGTGGTGGTGATTGGTCCCGGTCTGGGCCAGCAAGAGTGGGGGAAAAAAGCCCTGCAAAAAGTTGAGAATTTTCGCAAACCGATGTTGTGGGATGCCGATGCATTGAACCTGCTGGCAATCAATCCCGATAAGCGTCACAATCGCGTGATCACGCCACATCCTGGCGAGGCCGCACGGTTGTTAGGCTGTTCCGTCGCTGAAATTGAAAGTGACCGCTTACATTGCGCCCAACGTCTGGTACAACGTTATGGCGGCGTAGCGGTGCTGAAAGGTGCCGGAACCGTGGTCGCCGCCCATCCTGACGCTTTAGGCATTATTGATGTCGGAAATGCAGGCATGGCGAGCGGCGGCATGGGCGATGTGCTCTCTGGTATTATTGGCGCATTGCTTGGGCAAAAACTGTCGCCGTATGATGCAGCCTGTGCGGGCTGTGTCGCGCACGGTGCGGCAGCTGACGTACTGGCGGCGCGTTTTGGAACGCGCGGGATGCTGGCAACCGATCTCTTTTCCACGCTACAGCGTATTGTTAACCCGGAAGTGACTGATAAAAACCATGATGAATCGAGTAATTCCGCTCCCTGATGAGCAGGCAACATTAGACCTGGGCGAGCGGGTAGCGAAAGCCTGCGATGGCGCAACCGTAATCTATCTGTATGGCGATTTAGGCGCAGGTAAAACCACCTTTAGCCGGGGCTTTTTGCAGGCTTTGGGCCATCAGGGTAATGTCAAAAGCCCCACTTATACGCTGGTCGAACCCTATACGCTCGACAACTTAATGGTTTATCACTTTGATTTGTACCGCCTTGCCGATCCCGAGGAGCTGGAGTTTATGGGGATCCGCGATTATTTTGCCAACGATGCCATCTGCCTGGTGGAGTGGCCACAACAAGGTACAGGTGTTCTTCCAGACCCGGATGTCGAAATACACATTGATTATCAGGCACAAGGCCGTGAGGCGCGCGTGAGTGCGGTTTCCTCTGCGGGTGAATTGTTGCTGGCGCGTTTAGCCGGTTAACCTTTGAAAGGTGGCGGGATGATGTATCGCATCAGAAATTGGTTGGTAGCGACGTTGCTGCTGCTGTGCGCGCAGGTGGGTGCCGCGACGCTCTCTGATATTCAGGTTTCTAACGGCAACCAACAGGCGCGGATAACGTTGAGTTTTATTGGCGATCCTGATTATGCGTTTAGCCATCAAAGCAAACGCACCGTGGCGCTCGATATCAAACAAACGGGCGTGATTCAGGGACTGCCATTGTTGTTCAGCGGTAATAATCTGGTGAAGGCGATTCGCTCCGGAACGCCTAAAGATGCACAAACGCTACGGCTGGTGGTCGATCTTACCGAAAATGGTAAAACCGAAGCGGTGAAGCGGCAGAATGGCAGCAATTACACTGTCGTCTTTACGATTAACGCCGATGCGCCGCCACCGCCTCCGCCGCCGCCTGTGGTTGCGAAACGCGTTGAAACGCCTGCGGTTGTCGCACCGCGCGTCAGTGAACCAGCGCGCAATCCGTTTAAAACTGAAAGTAACCGCACTACGGGTGTTATCAGCAGTAATACGGTAACGCGACCGGCTGCGCGCGCGACGGCTAACACTGGCGATAAAATTATCATCGCTATTGATGCCGGACACGGCGGTCAGGACCCTGGCGCTATCGGCCCTGGTGGTACGCGGGAGAAAAATGTCACCATCGCCATCGCGCGTAAATTGCGTACTTTGCTCAATGACGATCCGATGTTTAAGGGCGTTTTAACCCGTGACGGGGATTACTTTATATCGGTGATGGGGCGCAGCGATGTGGCACGTAAGCAAAACGCCAATTTCCTCGTGTCGATTCACGCTGATGCCGCACCGAACCGCAGTGCGACTGGCGCTTCCGTATGGGTGCTCTCTAACCGTCGCGCCAACAGCGAAATGGCCAGCTGGCTGGAGCAGCACGAGAAACAGTCGGAGCTACTGGGCGGAGCGGGCGATGTGCTGGCGAACAGTCAGTCTGACCCCTATTTAAGCCAGGCGGTGCTGGATTTACAGTTCGGTCATTCCCAGCGGGTAGGGTATGATGTAGCGACCAGTATGATCAGTCAGTTGCAACGCATTGGCGAAATACATAAACGTCGGCCAGAACATGCCAGCCTTGGCGTTCTGCGTTCGCCGGATATCCCGTCAGTACTGGTCGAAACCGGTTTTATCAGCAACAACAGCGAAGAACGTTTGCTGGCGAGCGACGATTACCAACAACAGCTGGCAGAAGCCATTTATAAAGGCCTGCGCAATTATTTCCTTGCGCATCCGATGCAATCTGCGCCGCAGGGTGTAACGGCACAAACTGCCAGTACGGTGACGACGCCAGACCGTACGCTGCCAAACTAAGGACGATTGATGCCAATTCAGGTCTTACCGCCACAACTGGCGAACCAGATTGCCGCAGGTGAGGTGGTCGAGCGACCTGCGTCGGTAGTCAAGGAACTGGTGGAAAACAGCCTCGATGCAGGTGCGACGCGTATCGATATTGATATCGAACGCGGTGGGGCGAAACTTATCCGCATTCGTGATAACGGCTGCGGTATCAAAAAAGATGAGCTGGCGCTGGCGCTGGCTCGTCATGCCACCAGTAAAATCGCCTCTCTGGACGATCTCGAAGCCATTATCAGCCTGGGCTTTCGCGGTGAGGCGCTGGCGAGTATCAGTTCGGTTTCCCGCCTGACGCTCACTTCACGCACCGCAGAACAGCAGGAAGCCTGGCAGGCCTATGCCGAAGGGCGCGATATGGACGTGACGGTTAAACCGGCGGCGCATCCGGTGGGGACGACGCTGGAAGTGCTGGACCTGTTCTACAACACCCCGGCGCGGCGCAAATTCTTGCGCACCGAGAAAACCGAATTTAACCATATCGATGAAATCATCCGCCGCATTGCGCTGGCGCGTTTCGACGTCACTATCAACCTGTCGCATAACGGAAAAATCGTACGTCAGTACCGCGCAGTACCGGAAGGCGGGCAAAAAGAACGCCGTTTAGGGGCGATTTGCGGCACTGCTTTTCTCGAACATGCGCTGGCGATCGAATGGCAACACGGCGATCTCACGCTGCGTGGCTGGGTGGCTGATCCGAATCACATCACGCCCGCACTGGCGGAAATTCAATATTGTTACGTAAATGGGCGCATGATGCGCGATCGCCTGATTAATCACGCGATCCGCCAGGCCTGCGAAGACAAACTGGGCGCCGATCAGCAACCGGCGTTTGTGCTATATCTGGAGATCGACCCGCATCAGGTGGACGTCAACGTCCATCCGGCAAAGCACGAAGTGCGCTTTCATCAGTCGCGTCTGGTGCATGACTTTATCTATCAGGGCGTGCTGAGCGTGCTGCAACAGCAGCTGGAAACGCCCTTGCCGTTGGAAGATAACGCCCAGTCAGCACCGCGCCATATACCCGAAAACCGCGTGGCAGCAGGGCGTAATCACTTTGCTGAACCGGCAGTTCGTGAGCCAGTGGCTCCGCGTTACTCTCCGTCTTCATCTCCTGCGCCTGCAACAAGTAGCGGTAGCCGTCAGGCTGCCCCGTGGCCGAACGCGCAACCGGGCTACCAGAAACAGCAAGGCGAAGTGTATCGCCAGCTGTTGCAAACGCCTGCAGCGATGCACAAACCAAAAGTGCAAGAATCGCAGGAACTTACGCTGGCTGCGAATGGTCAAAGCTTTGGTCGGGTGCTGACTATCGTCCATTTGGACTGTGCGCTGCTGGAACGTGACGGCAATATTTCACTTTTAGCCCTGCCGGTGGCGGAACGCTGGTTACGTCAGGCGCAGTTAACGCCGGGAGATGCGCCGGTCTGCGCTCAGCCGCTGCTTATTCCGCTGCGGCTAAAAGTCTCTGGTGAAGAAAGATCGGCCTTAGAAAAAGCGCAGTCTGCACTGGCGGAATTGGGTATTGAATTTCAGTCCGATGCGCAGCATGTGACCATCAGGGCCGTGCCTTTACCCTTACGCCAACAAAATTTACAAATCTTGATTCCTGAACTGATAGGCTACCTGGCGAAGCAGTCCGTATTCGAACCTGGCAATATTGCGCAGTGGATTGCACGAAATCTGATGAGCGAACATGCGCAGTGGTCAATGGCACAGGCCATTACCCTGCTGACGGACGTAGAACGGTTATGTCCGCAGCTTGTGAAAACGCCGCCGGGTGGTCTGTTACAATCTGTTGATTTACATCCGGCGATAAAAGCCCTGAAAGATGAGTGATATCAGTAAGGCGAGCCTGCCTAAGGCGATTTTTTTGATGGGGCCGACGGCCTCCGGTAAAACGGCGTTAGCTATTGAGCTGCGTAAAATTTTACCAGTAGAGTTGATAAGCGTTGATTCTGCCCTTATTTACAAAGGGATGGATATCGGGACGGCGAAGCCGAACGCTGAAGAATTACTCGCCGCGCCGCACCGATTGCTGGATATTCGCGATCCGTCGCAGGCTTATTCGGCCGCTGATTTTCGCCGCGATGCGCTGGCGGAGATGGCCGATATCACGGCGGCGGGGCGGATCCCACTGTTAGTGGGCGGTACGATGTTGTATTTCAAGGCGTTGCTGGAAGGGTTGTCGCCGCTACCGTCGGCGGACCCGGAAGTACGGGCCAGAATTGAGCAACAGGCGGCAGAGCAAGGTTGGGAGTCATTGCATCGTCAACTTCAGGAGATCGATCCGGTTGCGGCAGCAAGGATTCATCCAAATGATCCACAAAGGCTTTCCCGAGCACTGGAAGTTTTTTTCATTTCGGGTAAAACTTTAACGGAACTGACGCAAACGTCAGGAGACGCTCTACCGTATCAGGTGCATCAGTTCGCCATCGCCCCGGCGAGCCGTGAACTGCTCCATCAACGAATTGAGCAGCGTTTTCATCAGATGTTGGCTTCAGGTTTTGAAGCTGAAGTCCGGGCGCTTTTTGCCCGAGGAGATTTGCATACGGATTTGCCTTCCATTCGTTGCGTGGGTTATCGCCAGATGTGGTCTTACCTTGAAGGCGAAATCTCATACGATGAAATGGTTTATCGAGGTGTTTGCGCCACGAGACAGTTGGCGAAGCGGCAGATAACCTGGCTGCGTGGTTGGGAAGGGGTTCACTGGCTTGACAGTGAAAAACCAGAACAGGCGCGTGACGAAGTATTACAGGTTGTTGGTGCTATCGCAGGCTGAATGTGTACAATTGAGACGTATCGTGCGCAATTTTTTCAGAATCGAAAGGTTCAAAGTACAAATAAGCATATAAGGAAAAGAGAGAATGGCTAAGGGGCAATCTTTACAAGATCCGTTCCTGAACGCACTGCGTCGGGAACGTGTTCCAGTTTCTATTTATTTGGTGAATGGTATTAAGCTGCAAGGACAAATCGAGTCTTTTGATCAGTTCGTGATCCTGTTGAAAAACACGGTCAGCCAGATGGTTTATAAGCACGCGATTTCTACTGTTGTCCCGTCTCGCCCGGTTTCTCATCACAGTAACAACGCCGGTGGCGGTACCAGCAGTAACTACCATCATGGTAGCAGCGCGCAGAATACTTCCGCGCAACAGGACAGCGAAGAAACCGAATAAGGTTTCGGGCTGTTTTTTTTACACGGGGAGCCAGCGATCCTGCGTTCCCCGCTGATCTATTTAGAGGGTTATACGCTTGTTTGACCGTTATGATGCTGGTGAGCAGGCGGTACTGGTACACATCTATTTTACGCAAGACAAAGATATGGAAGACCTCCAGGAGTTTGAATCTCTGGTTTCTTCCGCCGGTGTCGAAGCATTGCAGGTGATTACCGGTAGCCGTAAAGCGCCGCACCCAAAGTATTTTGTAGGTGAAGGTAAAGCAGTTGAAATTGCGGAAGCCGTAAAAGCGACGGGTGCTTCGGTCGTTCTTTTTGACCATGCCCTGAGCCCGGCGCAGGAGCGTAACCTGGAGCGTTTGTGCGAGTGTCGTGTTATCGACCGCACCGGCCTTATTTTAGATATTTTCGCCCAACGTGCGCGTACCCATGAGGGTAAGTTGCAGGTTGAGCTGGCGCAGCTGCGCCATCTGGCTACGCGCCTGGTGCGTGGCTGGACCCACCTTGAAAGACAGAAAGGCGGGATCGGTTTGCGTGGTCCGGGTGAAACCCAGCTCGAAACCGACCGTCGTTTGTTGCGTAATCGCATCGTACAGATACAGTCGCGCCTGGAAAGAGTTGAAAAGCAGCGTGAGCAGGGGCGGCAATCACGTATCAAAGCCGACGTCCCTACTGTTTCGCTGGTGGGATATACCAACGCCGGTAAATCTACCCTTTTCAATCGCATCACCGAAGCGCGGGTCTACGCGGCAGACCAGTTGTTTGCCACCCTCGACCCGACGTTGCGGCGTATTGACGTCGCGGATGTCGGTGAAACCGTGCTGGCAGATACCGTAGGGTTTATTCGCCACCTGCCGCACGATCTGGTGGCGGCATTTAAAGCCACGTTACAAGAGACGCGGCAAGCCACATTGCTGCTGCACGTCATTGATGCGGCAGATGTGCGTGTACAAGAAAACATCGAAGCGGTGAATACGGTTCTTGAAGAGATCGATGCTCACGAGATCCCAACTCTGCTGGTGATGAACAAGATCGATATGCTGGAAGATTTCGAACCGCGTATTGATCGGGACGAAGAGAACAAACCGATCCGTGTCTGGCTTTCCGCGCAGACCGGAGCGGGGATACCACAGCTTTTTCAGGCTTTGACGGAGCGGCTTTCCGGCGAGGTGGCGCAGCATACATTGCGTCTGCCACCGCAGGAAGGGCGTCTGAGAAGTCGTTTTTATCAGCTTCAGGCAATAGAAAAAGAGTGGATGGAGGAAGACGGCAGCGTAAGTCTGCAAGTTCGTATGCCGATCGTTGACTGGCGTCGCCTCTGTAAACAAGAACCGACGTTGATCGATTACCTGATCTAACGGCGTAGCGTCTGAAGCGTGGAGTCATATCCTCTGGCGTCGAAAGACAACAGGGATCACCGCATAACAAATATGGAGCACAAACATGGCGTGGAATCAGCCCGGTAATAACGGACAAGACCGCGACCCGTGGGGAAGCAGCAAACCTGGCGGCAACTCTGAGGGAAATGGAAACAAAGGCGGTCGCGATCAAGGGCCACCTGATTTAGATGATATCTTCCGCAAACTGAGCAAAAAGCTCGGTGGTCTGGGCGGCGGTAAAGGCACCGGATCTGGCGGTGGCAGTTCATCGCAAGGCCCGCGCCCGCAGCTTGGCGGTCGTGTCGTTACCATCGCAGCGGCAGCGATTGTCATTATCTGGGCGGCCAGTGGTTTCTACACCATTAAAGAAGCCGAACGCGGCGTGGTAACACGCTTTGGCAAATTCAGCCATCTGGTTGAGCCGGGTCTGAACTGGAAACCGACGTTTATCGACGAAGTCAAACCGGTGAACGTGGAAGCCGTGCGTGAACTGGCCGCTTCTGGTGTGATGCTGACGTCGGACGAGAACGTGGTGCGCGTTGAGATGAACGTGCAGTACCGCGTAACTAATCCGGAAAAATACCTGTATAGCGTGACCAGCCCGGATGACAGCCTGCGTCAGGCTACCGACAGCGCCCTGCGTGGGGTTATCGGTAAATACACTATGGACCGCATTCTGACGGAAGGTCGTACCGTGATTCGTAGCGATACTCAGCGCGAACTGGAAGAGACTATCCGCCCGTATGACATGGGTATCACGCTACTGGACGTCAACTTCCAGGCTGCTCGTCCGCCGGAAGAAGTAAAAGCGGCGTTTGATGATGCGATTGCCGCGCGTGAAAACGAACAGCAATACATTCGTGAAGCAGAAGCGTATACCAACGAAGTTCAGCCGCGTGCGAACGGTCAGGCGCAACGTATCCTCGAAGAGGCGCGTGCGTACAAGGCCCAGACCATCCTGGAAGCTCAGGGTGAAGTGGCGCGCTTTGCTAAACTTCTGCCGGAATATAAAGCCGCGCCGGAAATTACTCGCGAGCGTCTGTATATCGAGACGATGGAAAAAGTGTTGGGTAACACCCGCAAAGTGCTGGTTAACGATAAAGGTGGCAACCTGATGGTTCTGCCGTTAGACCAGATGCTGAAAGGTGGTAACGCCCCTGCGGCGAAGAGCGATAACGGTGCCAGCAATCTGCTGCGTCTGCCGCCAGCCTCTTCCTCCACAACCAGTGGAGCAAGCAACACGTCGTCCACCAGTCAGGGCGATATTATGGACCAACGCCGCGCCAACGCGCAGCGTAACGACTACCAGCGTCAGGGGGAATAACGATGCGTAAGTCAGTTATCGCGATTATCATCATCGTGCTGGTAGTGCTTTACATGTCTGTCTTTGTCGTCAAAGAAGGTGAGCGCGGTATTACGCTGCGTTTTGGTAAGGTACTGCGTGACGATGACAACAAACCTCTGGTTTATGAGCCGGGTCTGCATTTCAAGATACCGTTCATTGAAACGGTGAAAATGCTCGACGCGCGTATTCAGACCATGGACAACCAGGCCGACCGCTTTGTGACCAAAGAGAAGAAAGACCTGATCGTCGACTCTTACATCAAATGGCGCATCAGCGATTTCAGCCGTTACTACCTGGCAACGGGCGGTGGCGACATTTCGCAAGCGGAAGTGCTGTTGAAACGTAAGTTCTCTGACCGTCTGCGTTCTGAAATTGGTCGCCTGGACGTGAAAGACATCGTCACCGATTCCCGTGGTCGTCTGACCCTGGAAGTGCGTGACGCGCTGAACTCCGGTTCTGCGGGTACAGAAGATGAAGTTACTACCCCGGCAGCAGATAACGCCATTGCCGAAGCGGCAGAGCGCGTAACGGCTGAGACGAAGGGCAAAGTTCCGGTCATCAACCCGAACAGTATGGCGGCGCTGGGTATTGAAGTTGTCGATGTGCGTATCAAGCAGATCAACCTGCCGACCGAAGTGTCTGAAGCGATCTACAACCGTATGCGCGCCGAGCGTGAAGCGGTAGCGCGTCGTCACCGTTCACAAGGTCAGGAAGAAGCGGAAAAACTGCGTGCGACTGCTGACTATGAAGTCACCAGAACGCTGGCAGAAGCAGAACGTCAGGGCCGTATCATGCGCGGTGAAGGTGATGCCGAAGCTGCCAAGCTGTTTGCAGACGCATTCAGCAAGGATCCAGACTTCTACGCGTTCATTCGTAGCCTGCGTGCTTATGAGAACAGCTTCTCTGGCAATCAGGACGTGATGGTCATGAGCCCGGACAGCGATTTCTTCCGCTATATGAAGACGCCGAGCTCCGCGACGCGTTAATATAACGACCGCGGTACAGGTCAATAAAGCCACCGCATCCTCAGGGATGTCGGTGGTTTTCTTTTTCTATAAGGATAATGAATGAATTCGACTATCTGGCTGGCGCTTGCCCTGGTTTTAGTGTTGGAAGGTTTAGGGCCGATGCTTTACCCGAAGGCATGGAAGAAGATGATCTCCGCAATGACTAATTTACCCGATAATATTTTACGTCGTTTTGGCGGTGGACTTGTGGTTGCGGGCGTTGTGGTCTACTACATGTTGAGGAAAACGATTGGCTGAGCAAAAAATAGGCTGACTAAGGTCATTTTTGGATGCAAAAAGTGCTGTAACTCTGAAAAAGCGATGGTAGAATCCATTTTTAAGCAAACGGTGATTTTGAAAAATGGGTAACAACGTCGTCGTACTGGGCACCCAATGGGGTGACGAAGGTAAAGGTAAGATCGTCGATCTTCTGACTGAACGGGCTAAATATGTTGTACGCTACCAGGGCGGTCACAACGCAGGCCATACTCTCGTAATCAACGGTGAAAAAACCGTTCTCCATCTTATTCCATCAGGTATTCTCCGCGAGAATGTAACCAGCATCATCGGTAACGGTGTTGTGCTGTCTCCGGCCGCGCTGATGAAAGAGATGAAAGAACTGGAAGACCGTGGCATCCCCGTTCGTGAGCGTCTGCTACTGTCCGAAGCATGTCCGCTGATCCTTGATTATCACGTTGCGCTGGATAACGCGCGTGAGAAAGCGCGTGGTGCGAAAGCGATCGGCACCACCGGTCGTGGTATCGGGCCTGCTTATGAAGATAAAGTGGCACGTCGCGGTCTGCGTGTTGGCGACCTTTTCGACAAAGAAACCTTCGCTGAAAAACTGAAAGAAGTGATGGAATATCACAACTTCCAGTTGGTTAACTATTACAAAGTTGAAGCGGTTGATTACCAGAAAGTTCTGGATGATACGATGGCTGTTGCCGACATCCTGACTTCTATGGTGGTTGACGTTTCTGACCTGCTCGACCAGGCGCGTCAGCGTGGCGATTTCGTCATGTTCGAAGGTGCGCAGGGTACGCTGCTGGATATCGACCACGGTACTTATCCGTACGTAACTTCTTCCAACACCACTGCTGGTGGCGTGGCGACCGGTTCCGGCCTGGGCCCGCGTTATGTTGATTACGTTCTGGGTATCCTCAAAGCTTACTCTACTCGTGTAGGTGCAGGTCCGTTCCCGACCGAACTGTTTGATGAAACTGGCGAGTTCCTCTGCAAGCAGGGTAACGAATTCGGCGCAACTACGGGTCGTCGTCGTCGTACCGGCTGGCTGGATACCGTTGCCGTTCGTCGTGCGGTACAGCTGAACTCTCTGTCTGGCTTCTGCCTGACCAAACTGGACGTTCTGGATGGCCTGAAAGAGGTGAAACTCTGCGTGGCTTACCGTATGCCGGATGGTCGCGAAGTGACTACCACTCCGCTGGCAGCTGACGACTGGAAAGGTGTAGAGCCGATTTACGAAACCATGCCGGGCTGGTCTGAATCCACCTTCGGCGTGAAAGAACGTAGCGGCCTGCCGCAGGCGGCGCTGAACTACATCAAGCGCATTGAAGAGCTGACCGGTGTACCGATCGATATCATCTCTACCGGCCCGGATCGTACTGAAACCATGATTCTGCGCGACCCGTTCGACGCGTAATTCTGTGACGCCCGGCAGATATTTTGCCTGCTGGGCTAACAGTGTGATACATTGCTGTGTCGGGTAAGCCATTACGCTATCCGACACAGTGTTAAATCCTCGCTTTTTTCCTTCCCCAAACTGAAATAAATTAGCGACACAGCTTGTGGCTGGTTTATCATCAATATAAATGTATTTTTTCCCGATTTCCCTTTTTTGAGGTTGATGTGCAGTTAACGAGTTTCACTGATTACGGATTACGTGCGCTGATCTACATGGCATCATTGCCAGAAGGGCGGATGACCAGTATTTCTGAAGTGACTGACGTCTACGGCGTCTCCCGTAATCATATGGTCAAAATAATCAATCAACTTAGTCGTGCCGGCTACGTGACTGCTGTTCGTGGAAAAAATGGCGGCATTCGCCTGGGTAAACCGGCGAGTGCGATACGTATTGGTGATGTGGTGCGCGAGCTGGAACCTTTATCGCTGGTGAATTGCAGTAGTGAGTTTTGCCACATTACACCTGCCTGTCGGTTGAAACAGGCACTTTCTAAGGCCGTGCAAAGTTTTCTTACGGAACTGGATAACTACACGCTTGCCGATTTGGTTGAAGAGAATCAACCGCTTTATAAATTATTGCTGGTGGAGTGACGAAAATCTTCATCAGAGATGACAACGGAGGAACCGAGATGTCACAAGATCCTTTCCAGGAACGCGAAGCTGAAAAATACGCGAATCCCATCCCTAGCCGGGAATTTATCCTCGAACATTTAACCAAACGTGAAAAACCGGCCAGCCGTGATGAGCTGGCGGTAGAGCTGCACATTGAAGGCGAAGAGCAGCTTGAAGGCCTGCGTCGCCGCCTGCGCGCGATGGAGCGCGATGGTCAACTGGTCTTCACTCGCCGTCAGTGCTATGCGCTGCCGGAACGCCTCGACCTGGTGAAAGGTACCGTTATTGGCCACCGTGATGGCTACGGCTTTCTGCGGGTTGAAGGACGTAAAGATGATTTGTATCTCTCCAGCGAGCAGATGAAAACCTGCATTCATGGCGATCAGGTGCTGGCGCAGCCGCTGGGCGCTGACCGTAAAGGTCGTCGTGAAGCGCGTATTGTTCGCGTACTGGTGCCAAAAACCAGCCAGATTGTTGGTCGCTACTTTACCGAAGCGGGCGTCGGCTTTGTGGTTCCTGACGACAGCCGTCTGAGCTTCGATATCTTAATCCCGCCCGATCAGATCATGGGCGCGCGGATGGGCTTTGTGGTGGTTGTTGAACTGACCCAACGCCCGACTCGTCGTACCAAAGCGGTGGGTAAAATCGTCGAAGTCCTTGGCGATAATATGGGTACCGGCATGGCGGTTGATATCGCTCTGCGTACTCATGAAATTCCGTACATCTGGCCGCAGGCTGTTGAGCAACAGGTTGCCGGGCTGAAAGAAGAAGTGCCGGAAGAAGCAAAAGCGGGTCGTGTCGATCTGCGCGATTTACCGCTGGTCACCATTGATGGCGAAGACGCCCGTGACTTTGACGATGCAGTTTACTGCGAGAAAAAACGCGGCGGCGGTTGGCGTTTATGGGTCGCGATTGCCGACGTCAGCTACTATGTGCGTCCGCCAACACCGCTGGACAGCGAAGCGCGTAACCGTGGTACGTCGGTGTACTTCCCTTCGCAGGTTATCCCGATGCTGCCGGAAGTGCTCTCTAACGGCCTGTGCTCGCTCAATCCGCAGGTAGACCGCCTGTGTATGGTGTGCGAGATGACCATTTCGTCGAAAGGCCGCCTGACTGGCTACAAATTCTATGAAGCGGTGATGAGCTCTCACGCGCGTCTGACCTACACCAAAGTCTGGCATATTCTGCAGGGCGATCAGGATCTGCGCGAGCAGTACGCGCCGCTGGTTAAGCATCTCGAAGAGTTGCATAACCTCTATAAAGTGCTGGATAAAGCCCGTGAAGAACGCGGTGGGATCTCATTTGAGAGCGAAGAAGCGAAGTTCATTTTCAACGCTGAACGCCGTATTGAGCGTATCGAACAGACCCAACGGAACGACGCACACAAGTTAATTGAAGAGTGCATGATTCTGGCGAATATCTCGGCGGCGCGTTTCGTTGAGAAAGCCAAAGAACCGGCACTGTTCCGTATTCACGACAAGCCGAGCACCGAAGCGATTACCTCTTTCCGTTCAGTGCTGGCGGAGTTGGGGCTGGAACTGCCGGGCGGTAACAAGCCGGAACCGCGTGACTACGCGGAACTGCTGGAGTCGGTTGCCGATCGTCCTGATGCAGAAATGCTGCAAACCATGCTGCTACGCTCGATGAAACAGGCGATTTACGATCCGGAAAACCGTGGTCACTTCGGTCTGGCATTGCAGTCCTATGCGCACTTCACTTCGCCGATTCGTCGTTATCCTGACCTGACGTTGCACCGCGCCATTAAGTATCTGCTGGCGAAAGAGCAGGGGCATCAGGGCAACACCACTGAAACCGGCGGCTACCATTATTCGATGGAAGAGATGCTGCAACTGGGTCAGCACTGTTCGATGGCGGAACGTCGTGCCGACGAAGCAACGCGCGATGTGGCTGACTGGCTGAAGTGTGACTTCATGCTCGACCAGGTGGGCAACGTCTTTAAAGGCGTTATTGCCAGCGTCACCGGCTTTGGCTTCTTTGTTCGACTCGACGACCTGTTCATTGATGGTCTGGTCCATGTCTCTTCGCTGGACAATGACTACTATCGCTTTGACCAGGTAGGGCAACGCCTGATGGGTGAATCCAGCGGCCAGACTTATCGCCTGGGCGATCGCGTGGAAGTTCGCGTCGAAGCGGTTAATATGGACGAGCGCAAAATCGACTTTAGCCTGATCTCCAGCGAACGCGCTCCGCGCAACGTTGGTAAAACGGCGCGCGAGAAAGCGAAAAAAGGCGATGCAGGCAAAAAAGGCGGCAAGCGTCGTCAGGTCGGTAAAAAGGTAAACTTTGAGCCAGACAGTGCCTTCCGCGGCGAGAAAAAACCGAAGCCGAAAGCGGCGAAGAAAGACGCGAGAAAAGCGAAAAAGCCATCGGCGAAAACGCAGAAAATAGCCGCAGCGACCAAAGCGAAGCGTGCGGCGAAGAAAAAAGTGGCAGAGTGATCATTACCCTCTTCAAACAGAAGAGGGTTAGATTGCTGACAAAATGCGCTTTGTTCATGCCGGATGCGGCGTGAACGCCTTATCCGGCCTACATAATCACGCAAATTCAATATATTGCAGGGACCATGTAGGCCGGATAAACGTAGTGCATCAGGCAAAACGTAAACAACGAGTACATTAATGAGCGAAATGATTTACGGCATCCACGCAGTGCAGGCCCTGCTGGAGCGCGCCCCTGAACGTTTTCAGGAAGTCTTTATTTTAAAAGGCCGTGAAGATAAACGTCTGTTACCGCTGATTCACGCCCTTGAGTCCCAGGGCGTGGTTATCCAGCTGGCAAACCGCCAATATCTCGATGAGAAAAGCGACGGTGCCGTGCATCAGGGCATTATCGCCCGTGTGAAACCAGGACGGCAGTATCAGGAAAACGATCTGCCGGATCTGATCGCTTCGCTCGATCAACCGTTTCTGCTGATCCTCGACGGTGTAACCGATCCGCACAACCTCGGCGCGTGCCTGCGTAGCGCGGACGCCGCTGGCGTTCATGCGGTGATTGTGCCGAAAGATCGCTCCGCACAGCTCAACGCCACGGCGAAAAAAGTAGCCTGCGGCGCGGCAGAAAGCGTTCCGCTGATTCGGGTGACTAACCTTGCGCGCACCATGCGTATGTTGCAGGAAGAGAACATCTGGATCGTCGGTACGGCAGGCGAGGCGGATCATACGCTCTATCAGAGCAAAATGACCGGACGACTGGCGCTGGTGATGGGCGCGGAAGGTGAAGGTATGCGTCGCCTGACTCGTGAACATTGCGACGAGTTGATCAGCATCCCAATGGCAGGAAGTGTTTCTTCGCTGAACGTTTCGGTTGCGACTGGAATTTGCTTATTTGAAGCGGTTCGCCAGCGCAGCTAATCCCTCTGATTTAAGAAAAACCATCCAGATTTGGATGGTTTTTTTTTATCTATAGCTGGTAAGATAATTACGCTCTATAAATATTCACCTTATTAATAATTAAATTTAATATATATGGAATAATATATGATATGGAATCCGTTGGCGCTGGCGACAGCGCTGCAAGCTGTACCTGAACAAAATATTGATGTAACAAATAGTGAAAGTGCATTAATTATTAAAATGAATGATTACGGCGATTTGCAAATCAATGTTCTTTTTACTTCTCGCCAGATGATTATCGAAACATTTATTTGTCCGGTAAGCTATATCAATAATCCAAATGAATTTAATACATTCCTTTTAAGAAATCAGAAAATTATGCCGCTATCATCGGTGGGGATCTCCAGCGTGCAACAGGAAGAGTATTACATTGTTTTCGGGGCGTTATCGCTTAAATCTTCTCTTGAAGATATCCTGCTTGAGATAACCTCGCTGGTAGATAATGCATTGGATCTGGCTGAAATTACAGAAGAATATTCACACTAATTACAAGGACGGGTATTTATGGGAATTTTAAAAAGTTTATTTACGCTGGGGAAATCGTTTATCTCCCAGGCGGAAGAATCCATTGAAGAAACTCAAGGCGTGCGCATGCTGGAACAACATATTCGCGACGCCAAAGCTGAACTGGATAAAGCCGGAAAATCTCGCGTCGATCTGCTGGCGCGGGTGAAATTAAGTAACGATAAGCTGAAAGATTTACGCGAGCGTAAAACCAGTCTGGAAGCCCGTGCGCTGGAAGCATTAAGCAAGAACGTTAACCCATCGTTAATTAACGAAGTCGCCGAAGAAATTGCGCGCCTTGAGAATCTTATTACCGCTGAAGAACAGGTGTTGTCGAATCTGGAAGTCTCCCGCGATGGTGTGGAAAAAGCCGTTACGGCAACGGCACAGCGTATTTCCCAGTTTGAGCAACAAATGGAAGTCGTTAAAGCTACTGAAGCCATGCAGCGTGCGCAGCAGGCCGTAACGACCTCGACCGTTGGCGCCTCTTCCAGCGTTTCGACAGCGGCAGAGTCATTAAAACGCCTGCAAACGCGTCAGGCTGAACGTCAGGCTCGACTGGATGCTGCCGCACAGCTGGAGAAAGTCGCAGACGGTCGCGATCTTGACGAAAAGCTGGCGGAAGCCGGAATTGGCGGCACCAATAAAAGTAGCGCCCAGGATGTACTGGCGAGACTGCAACGCCAACAGGGCGAGTAATTTTTTGCCAGCCTCACTAAAAGGCTGGCAACTATTTTAAGGATAAAATATGTCTGGTTTTTTCCAGCGTCTGTTTGGCAAGGATAATAAGCCTGCCATCGCTCGCGGTCCGCTGGGACTTCATCTCAATAGTGGCTTTACGCTCGACACGTTAGCGTTTCGTTTGCTGGAAGATGAATTGCTGATTGCGCTGCCGGGTGAGGAATTTACGGTAGCCGCTGTCAGCCACATCGATCTGGGCGGCGGTAGCCAGATTTTCCGCTACTACACTTCGGGCGATGAATTTCTGCAAATCAATACCACCGGCGGCGAAGATATTGATGACATTGATGATATCAAGCTCTTTGTCTATGAAGAGAGCTACGGTATCAGTAAAGAGAGTCACTGGCGCGAGGCGATCAACGCCAAAGCGATGGGGGCAATGACCTTAAACTGGCAGGAAAAACGCTGGCAGCGATTTTTTAACAGCGAAGAACCGGGAAATATTGAACCCGTCTACATGCTGGAAAAAGTAGAAAATCAAAACCATGCCAAATGGGAGGTCCATAATTTTACCATGGGCTACCAACGGCAAGTGACCGAAGATACTTACGAATATTTGCTGTTAAATGGTGAGGAATCTTTTAACGATCTCGGCGAGCCGGAGTGGTTATTTTCGCGCGCGCTGGGCGTCGATATCCCGCTGACATCACTTAATATTATTGGTTAATTACAGGGACGTTTACGATGCATATACTGGATTCACTTCTTGCTTTTAGCGCCTATTTTTTTATTGGCGTGGCGATGATAATTATTTTTCTGTTTATCTACTCCAAAATTACACCGCACAACGAATGGCAATTAATCAAAAACAATAATACCGCGGCGTCACTGGCATTCAGCGGTACATTGTTGGGTTACGTGATCCCCTTATCCAGTGCGGCAATCAATGCGGTGAGCATTCCGGATTATTTCGCCTGGGGCGGGATTGCACTGGTGATTCAGTTACTCGTTTTTGCTGGTGTCAGACTTTATATGCCCGCATTAAGCGAAAAAATTATTAATCACAATACCGCAGCAGGAATGTTTATGGGAACCGCCGCGCTGGCTGGCGGTATTTTTAACGCAGCTTGTATGACATGGTAATGGACGATCATGGCCAGAAAACGCAAATCAAGAAATAACAGTAAAATTGGTCACGGAGCGATCAGTCGCATTGGTAGACCGAATAATCCTTTTGAGCCACGCCGCAATCGCTACGCACAAAAATACTTAACGTTGGTGTTAATGGGGGGAGCCGCTTTTTTCGTATTGAAAAGTTGTGGCGATAGTGGCGATGTTGATAACGACGGTGATGGAACGTTTTACTCGACTGTGCAGGATTGTATTGATGACGGTAATAATGCAGACATTTGCGCGCGTGGCTGGAATAACGCCAAAGCGGCATTTTATGCCGATGTTCCGAAGAATATGACTCAGCAGAATTGTCAGTCTAAGTACGAAAATTGCTACTACGACAATGTTGAACAGAGTTGGATCCCGGTAATATCTGGATTTTTGTTAAGCCGGGTTATTCGTAAAGATCGCGATGAGCAGTTTGTTTATAACAGCGGTGGATCCTCATTTGCTTCCCGCCCCGTCTGGCGCAACACTTCCGGTGATTACTCCTGGCGCTCCGGTTCTGGCAAAAAAGAGTCTTATTCCACGGGCGGCTTTACCACCAAAAAAGCGTCTACCGTTTCGCGCGGCGGCTATGGTCGTTCTTCCAGCGCCCGTGGGCATTGGGGAGGCTAATCATGCTGAGACACAACGTTCCTGTGCGGCGGGATCTGGACCGGATTGCCGCCGATAACGGATTTGACTTTCATATCATCGACAATGAAATCTATTGGGATGAGAGTCGGGCTTACCGTTTTACTCTGCGCCAGATTGAAGAGAAGATCGAAAAACCGACTGCGGAACTGCATCAGATGTGCCTTGAGGTGGTGGATCGCGCGGTTAAAGACGAAGAGATCCTGACGCAACTGGCGATCCCTCCGTTGTACTGGGATGTGATCGCTGAAAGCTGGCGCGCCCGCGATCCTTCGCTGTATGGCCGTATGGATTTTGCCTGGTGTGGTAATGCGCCGGTTAAGTTGCTGGAGTACAACGCCGATACGCCAACTTCATTGTACGAGTCGGCTTATTTCCAGTGGTTGTGGCTGGAAGATGCCCGGCGCAGCGGCGTTATTCCGCGCGATGCCGATCAGTACAATGCCATTCAGGAGCGCCTGATTTCACGCTTTAGCGAGCTTTATAGCCGGGAGCCGTTTTATTTTTGCTGCTGTCAGGACACCGACGAAGACAGGAGTACCGTGCTGTACTTGCAGGACTGCGCTCAGCAGGCAGGACAGGAGTCGCGGTTTATCTACATTGAAGATCTCGGTTTGGGCGTCGGCGGTGTACTGACCGATCTTGATGATAATGTCATCCAGCGTGCATTTAAGCTGTACCCGCTGGAGTGGATGATGCGTGACGATAACGGTCCGCTGCTGCGCAAGCGTCGTGAGCAGTGGGTGGAGCCGTTATGGAAAAGTATCTTGAGTAATAAAGGGCTAATGCCGCTGCTTTGGCGCTTCTTCCCTGGTCATCCTAACCTTCTTGCATCCTGGTTTGAGGGCGAAAAACCGCAGATCGCCGCTGGCGAAAGCTATGTGCGTAAACCGATCTACTCACGCGAGGGCGGTAACGTCACCATTTTCGACGGCCAGAATAACGTCGTTGACCACGCTGATGGTGATTACGCCGATGAACCGATGATCTATCAGGCGTTTCAACCGCTACCGCGATTTGGCGATAGTTACACGCTGATTGGTAGCTGGATTGTCGATGATGAAGCGTGTGGTATGGGGATTCGTGAAGATAACACGCTGATCACTAAAGACACTTCGCGTTTTGTTCCGCACTACATTGCGGGTTAAGAATGTTTTAGCAATCTCTTTCTGTCAGGAATCCGTGGCAGTGACCATACTAATGGTGACTGCCATTGATGGAGGGAGACACAGTGCACTGGCAAACTCACACTGTTTTTAATCAACCTATACCCTTAAATAACAGCAATTTATACCTGTCTGATGGCGCGCTCTGCGAAGCGGTAACGCGCGAAGGCGCTGGTTGGGATAGCGATTTTCTCGCCAGTATTGGTCAGCAACTCGGAACGGCAGAATCCCTTGAACTGGGGCGGCTGGCGAATGTAAACCCACCTGAACTGTTGCGCTACGATGCCCAGGGGCGACGTCTGGACGATGTCCGTTTCCATCCCGCATGGCACCTGCTGATGCAGGCGTTATGTACCAATCGGGTACACAACCTGGCCTGGGAAGAAGATGCTCGTTCTGGCGCATTTGTGGCGCGGGCGGCGCGTTTTATGTTGCACGCGCAGGTTGAAGCCGGGTCGTTATGCCCGATAACGATGACCTTTGCCGCTACGCCATTGCTGTTACAGATGCTACCGGCGCCGTTTCAGGACTGGACCACGCCGCTGTTGAGCGATCGCTACGACTCCCACTTATTGCCCGGCGGGCAAAAACGCGGCTTGTTGATTGGCATGGGAATGACGGAAAAGCAGGGCGGTTCCGATGTGATGAGCAACACCACTCGCGCCGAACGTCTGGACGATGGGTCTTATCGGCTGGTGGGGCATAAATGGTTTTTCTCGGTGCCACAAAGCGACGCGCATCTGGTGCTGGCACAGACCACGGGCGGTTTGTCCTGCTTTTTTGTGCCGCGATTTTTGCCTGACGGGCAACGCAACGCGATTCGACTGGAGCGCCTGAAAGATAAGCTGGGTAATCGTTCCAATGCCAGTTGCGAAGTGGAGTTTCAGGATGCCATTGGCTGGTTGTTGGGTCAGGAAGGGGAAGGGATTCGCCTGATTCTGAAAATGGGCGGGATGACGCGTTTTGATTGTGCTCTGGGTAGCCATGCCATGATGCGTCGCGCGTTCTCGCTGGCGATTTATCACGCTCATCAACGCCATGTATTTGGTAATCCGTTAATCGAACAGCCCCTTATGCGCCATGTCTTAAGTCGCATGGCGCTTCAGCTTGAAGGGCAAACAGCGTTGTTGTTTCGTTTGGCGCGGGCGTGGGATCGGCGTGCCGATGCCAAAGAAGCCCTGTGGGCGCGTTTATTTACGCCTGCGGCGAAATTTGTTACCTGCAAACGTGGCATTCCGTTTGTGGCTGAAGCGATGGAGGTGCTGGGCGGTATTGGCTATTGCGAAGAGAGCGAACTACCGCGACTTTATCGGGAGATGCCAGTGAACAGCATCTGGGAAGGCTCTGGCAATATTATGTGCCTCGATGTGCTGCGCGTTCTTAATAAGCAAGCGGGAGTATACGACTTGCTGTCGGAAGCGTTTATGGAAGTGAAAGGGCAAGATCGTTATTTTGATCGCGCGGTTCGTCGTTTACAGCAGCAGTTGCGTAAGCCAGCTGAAGAACTGGGGCGAGAGATTACTCATCAGCTATTCCTGCTGGGCTGCGGTGCGCAAATGTTGAAATATGCTTCTCCGCCAATGGCACAGGCGTGGTGTCAGGTGATGTTAAATACGCGCGGTGGCGTGCGGTTGTCAGAGCAGATCCAGAATGATTTATTGCTGCGGGCGACGGGGGGAGTGTGTTTGTAAGCGTATACGACGCTGGTTTCGATTAACTAAATGAAATATGTGAAAATTGTAGGCCGGACAAGGCGCTCGCGCCGTATCCGGCATTGTTCATTCGCTGCAGATGACACTCACGCATACAGTATCGCCTGTACACGCCAGTTATCGGGCTGTTGGTCTTCGTACATGGTAATAATGCGGTACCATGACGCACCTTGTTCATCGGCCTTTAACGCCACGATACGTTCCACGTCCTGCGGATCCCCTGAAATATTGCTAACCGAGATCTGACCTATTTCATTCAGGCCCGTCACGCAGTCAGCACTGGCGAATTCTGCAGACTGTGCCGTGGCGCTCGCAGGGCAAGTCACTAATTGCAGCGAGGGTGAGGCAAGTAATTGTTTCATCGTCAGCTCCATTTTTCGTTTCCCCACATGTGGCAGGGCATTCCATCGCGGTAATAAACGCCCGAGCTTCCCGCCGGTAATTTATTGTGCACAGGTAAACGCATAGGGACGCAAAGCAATGTAAAGCTGGCTGTATAAGTTGTCTGATTTATTTACGGTATATACTCGTCATACTTCAAGTTGCATGTGCTGCGTCTGCGTTCACTCACCCCAGTCACTTACTTATGTAAGCTCCTGGGGATTCACTCGCTTGTCGCCTTCCTGCAACTCGAATTATTTAGAGTATAAAATGGCTTGTGAATACCACTGTCCTGTCACGATGGTTTCATCCACCATTACGACAACGTAATAATCAGCTTTTGCAGCGACAGCTTTCGCTCTGATTTCTGCTAATGCGTCATCCGGAGAGCCCCGTACCATCGTGCTTACGCTACCTATTCGCTGTAACCCTTGTGTCTGGTCGCGGCGAATCTCTTGCGGATGGTCCGTTACTGGCGGTGCTGGCTGTGGCGTACCTTGCAGTGCGCTACAGGCGCTTAGCATCAACACCAATAATAAACTGGCAAACCGATAAATAACGCTATTACGTTTCCTGCTAACCATAGTGTAGTGCCTTATTTATTTAACTTGAGGGGAATGTTCCCGAATTGTTACCTGGTACGCGATTTTCGAATGAAAACGTTGTGAAAGCGTAATCCACATCTCAACATTATGAACTAATACGGTCAGCAGAAACTTGTGCTAAGGATTTCTTCATGTCATACCAGACTCAAAGGAGAAAAAGATGATTGAATTAGAATCACGCGTGCTGGCTGATATTCCCGTTCTTCACGCTTATCCCGTAGGGCAAAAAGAAATCCCGTTACCGTGTGTGATTTTTTATCACGGATTTACTTCATCCAGCCTGGTTTATAGTTATTTTGCCGTCGCGCTGGCGCAGGCGGGTTTGCGGGTGATCATGCCGGATGCGCCCAATCACGGTAGCCGTTTTAGTGGCGACGCAGCGCGGCGTTTAAATCAATTCTGGCAAATCTTGCTACAAAGTATGCAGGAATTCACTACTTTACGTGCGGCAATAGCCGAAGAAAACTGGCTGCTTGATGAACGCCTGGCGGTTGGTGGTGCGTCAATGGGCGCAATGACGGCACTGGGAATTACCGCTCGCCACCCCACGGTGAAATGTACCGCCAGCATGATGGGGTCTGGCTATTTTACATCGCTCGCCCGTTCACTGTTTCCACCGCTGATACCTGAAACGCCAGCACAGCAAAACGAATTTAATAACATTATTGCTCCACTGGCAGAGTGGGAAGCGACAAACCACCTGGACGAACTGGGAAGCAGGCCACTGCTGTTGTGGCATGGCCTTGACGATGATGTTGTGCCTGCCGAGGAATCACTACGTTTGCAGCAGGCATTAAGAGAAACGGGACGAGATAAACAGTTAACCTGTTTATGGCAGCCTGGCGTGCGCCACCGTATTACACCCGAGGCGTTAGATGCTGCGGTGACATTTTTCCACCAGCATCTTTAAACACGCAGAATGCTGACCCCTTGCGCTTCCAGTTGTTGCAGGATTTCCGGGTTAGCATTTTTGCCGGTGATCAGCATATCGATTTGATCGGCACGGCTAAAAAGCATCCCCGCGCGTTCGCCAATCTTACTGCTATCGACCAGCACTACCAGTTTCCCTACCACGCTCAGCATCTTCTGCTCTGCCATCGCTGTCAGCATATCGGTTTTATATAACCCTTCTGCGGTCAGCCCTTTGCCGCTGGTAAACATCCAGTGCCCGGCATAGAGACTGTTTTCGCTGCCCTGTGGGCTTAAGGTGATGGACTGACTTTTGTTGTACTGCCCGCCCATGATGATCACGCTGTCATGTTCCTGATCGATCAGATAGTTTGCCAGCGGGAGATAATTAGTGATGATTTGCACCGGTTTGCCACACATTTCCCGGCCGAGCAGAAATGCGGTAGAGCCGCAGTTGATGACCACGCTTTCGCCCGGATTAACCAACTGCGAGGCCGCTTTAGCGATACGTACTTTTTCATCGTGATTCTGCGCCTGATGCAGATTCATCGGCGTCCATCGCGGGCGCTGCTGGGTAATCGCTTCAGCGCCGTTGCGCACTTTCTTCAGTTTGCCGCTTTCGTCGAGTTTATTGATATCGCGTCGCGCAGTGGCAGGCGAAATTCCCAGACGCTCAACGACTTTCTCCACGGTCACAAAGCCCAATTGTGCGAGCATTTCCAGGAGGATTTGATGTCTTTGTGCTTCAGTCATGAGCTATTCCGATAAAATTTGATTTTTTTAGATGATATTTGAAATAGCCAGGAAATACTACGCCGGATAGCGCGAACAGATCCACGCTACCCGGTATAAACGACAGATTACAGGAACGATTTGAACGGCAGATCCGGTTCAATGGTGAAGCAATCGTCAAAACCACGCGGATAGTGATACTCGAAGTTATCTTTATCCAACGGCCAGGTAAACTTGCCACCGACCTGCCAGATAAACGGCTTAAAGCCATACTTCAGACGATCTTTTTTCATCTCCCACAGTACACGGATTTCCTGCGGATCGGCCTGGAAGTTTGACCAGATATCATGGTGGAACGGGATAACTACTTTCGCATTCAACGCTTCGCCCATACGCAGCATATCGGCGCTGGTCATTTTGTCGGTAATACCGCGAGGGTTCTCACCGTACGATCCTAACGCCACGTCGATCTGATGCTCGTTGCCATGTTTTGCATAGTAGTTAGAGTAGTGGGAATCGCCGCTGTGATACAAGGAGCCGCCCGGTGTTTTGAACAGATAGTTTACTGCGCGATCGTCCATGCCATCTGGCAGCACGCCAGCCGCTTTTTGATCCGCTGGTAGGGTGATCAGTGCAGTACGGTCGAACGCGTCAAGGGCATGAATTTCAATGTCTTTCACTTTTACCACATCGCCTGGTTTGACCACGATGCAACGCTCTTTCGGTACTCCCCAGCCAATCCATAAATCCACGCAGGTTTTCGGTCCGATAAATGGTACATCATCAGCGCAGTTTTGCATCACGGCGGCGGCCACGTTGACGTCGATGTGATCGTTATGATCGTGAGTAGCCAGTACGGCGTCGATCTGGCGAATCGCAAACGGATCAAGAACAAACGGGGTGGTACGCAGGTTTGGCTGCAGTTTTTTCACGCCAGCCATACGCTGCATCTGGTGACCCTGTTTCATCAGCGGGTTACCGTGACTTTGTTTGCCAGTACCGCACCAGAAATCAACGCAAACGTTGGTGCCACCTTCCGATTTCAGCCAGATCCCAGTACAACCGAGCCACCACATCGCGAATGTACCAGGAGCTACCTGCTCTTGTTCAATTTCTTCATTCAGCCAGCTACCCCACTCCGGGAAAGTGCTCAGGATCCAGGATTCACGGGTGATACTTTTCACTTTACTCATCGCCATTTACCTTCATGATGTTCAATTTTAATCAATATGTGATTGGTTTTGATTAATCCTGACACTATTTTTTCAGGAAGGCAATGACCATTTTTTGACTTTTTGCCAGGGGAATTGTTGTTGATTTTGAGATTGGAAAGATTTAATGGAATGTGTAATTCATTTAACTGAATGAATTTAAATGAGTAATTGTTTCGCCGCATGAATCCTACTCTATCCATGTGGAATTATTTGCGTGCCGCGTCACATTTAATCATAAATAATCTTGTTGTGATTATTTTTGAAAATTAGAGTGAATGCACAACATTCCGGGTGTGCGGAATACCCGGTTACCTCTTCTTCAGGAGATCGTTATGGAGATCCTCTACAACATCTTTACCGTTTTTTTTAATCAGGTAATGACCAATGCCCCGCTGTTACTGGGTATCGTGACCTGCCTGGGTTACATCCTATTGCGCAAAAGTGTCAGCGTTATTATTAAAGGTACGATTAAAACCATAATTGGTTTCATGTTGTTGCAGGCAGGGTCCGGCATCCTGACCAGCACCTTCAAACCGGTGGTGGCGAAAATGTCGGAAGTCTACGGTATCAACGGTGCGATTTCAGATACTTACGCTTCGATGATGGCCACTATCGAGCGCATGGGCGATGCCTATAGCTGGGTAGGGTACGCGGTGCTGCTGGCACTGGCGCTGAACATTTGTTACGTGCTGCTGCGTCGTATTACCGGTATTCGCACCATCATGCTGACCGGCCACATTATGTTTCAGCAGGCGGGGCTGATTGCCGTCACGCTGTTCATCTTTGGCTACTCCATGTGGACCACCATTATCTGCACGGCGATTCTGGTTTCGCTCTACTGGGGCATTACCTCCAACATGATGTACAAGCCTACTCAGGAAGTGACGGATGGCTGCGGTTTCTCCATCGGTCACCAGCAGCAGTTTGCATCATGGATTGCTTATAAAGTCGCGCCGTTCCTGGGCAAAAAAGAGGAGAGCGTTGAAGACCTCAAACTGCCTGGCTGGCTGAACATTTTCCACGACAACATCGTCTCCACGGCGATTGTCATGACCATCTTCTTTGGCGCCATTCTGCTCTCCTTCGGTATCGATACCGTGCAGGCGATGGCAGGTAAAGTGCACTGGACGGTCTACATCCTGCAAACCGGTTTCTCCTTTGCGGTGGCGATCTTCATCATCACTCAGGGCGTGCGCATGTTTGTGGCGGAACTCTCTGAAGCATTTAACGGTATCTCCCAGCGCCTGATCCCAGGTGCGGTTCTGGCGATTGACTGTGCGGCTATCTATAGCTTCGCGCCGAACGCCGTGGTCTGGGGCTTTATGTGGGGCACCATCGGTCAGCTGATTGCGGTTGGTATCCTGGTCGCCTGCGGCTCCTCGATCCTGATTATTCCCGGCTTTATCCCGATGTTCTTCTCCAACGCCACCATCGGCGTGTTCGCTAACCACTTCGGCGGCTGGCGTGCGGCGCTGAAGATTTGTCTGGTGATGGGGATGATCGAAATCTTTGGTTGCGTCTGGGCGGTGAAACTTACCGGTATGAGTGCCTGGATGGGTATGGCGGACTGGTCGATTCTGGCACCGCCGATGATGCAGGGCTTCTTCTCCATCGGTATCGCCTTTATGGCCGTCATCATTGTAATTGCACTGGCTTATATGTTCTTCGCTGGCCGCGCACTGCGCGCAGAAGAAGATGCAGAAAAACAACTGGCAGAACAGTCTGCTTAATAAGGAGTTTTGATTATGACCGTACGTATTCTGGCTGTGTGTGGCAACGGACAAGGCAGTTCCATGATCATGAAGATGAAAGTGGACCAGTTTTTAACCCAGTCGAACATCGACCACACGGTAAACAGCTGCGCGGTTGGCGAGTACAAAAGCGAGTTGAGTGGCGCGGATATCATCATCGCGTCTACCCATATCGCGGGCGAAATCACCGTGACCGGCAACAAATACGTGGTTGGCGTGCGCAACATGCTCTCTCCGGCTGACTTTGGCCCGAAACTGCTGGAAGTGATCAAAGAACATTTCCCGCAGGACGTGAAGTAAGGGCGCGCCATGAAATTACGTGATTCGCTGGCTGAAAATAAATCCATCCGTTTGCAGGCTGAAGCTGAAACCTGGCAGGACGCAGTGAAAATCGGCGTTGACCTGCTGGTGGCGGCGGATGTTGTCGAGCCGCGTTACTTCCAGGCGATTCTGGATGCGGTTGAACAGCACGGTCCGTACTTTGTGCTCGCACCAGGCCTGGCAATGCCGCACGGTCGCCCGGAAGAGGGCGTTAAGAAAACCGGTTTTGCGCTGGTAACGCTGAAAAAGCCGCTGGAGTTCAACCACGAAGATAACGACCCGGTGGATATCCTCATCACTATGGCGGCGGTTGATGCCAACACCCACCAGGAAGTGGGCATCATGCAGATCGTCAACCTGTTTGAAGATGAAGAGAATTTCGACCGTTTACGTGCCTGCCGTACCGAGCAGGAAGTACTGGATCTCATTGACCGCACCAACGCGGCAGCTTAAGAAGGAATTGAAGATGTCATTACCGATGTTGCAAGTCGCGCTGGACAACCAGACTATGGATAGCGCCTACGAAACCACTCGCCTGATTGCCGAAGAAGTCGACATTATCGAAGTGGGCACCATTCTGTGCGTGGGCGAAGGCGTGCGTGCGGTTCGCGATCTGAAAGCGCTTTACCCACACAAAATCGTGCTGGCAGACGCCAAAATTGCCGATGCGGGCAAAATCCTTTCTCGTATGTGCTTCGAAGCCAACGCTGACTGGGTGACCGTGATTTGCTGTGCGGATATCAACACCGCCAAAGGTGCGCTGGACGTGGCAAAAGAGTTTAACGGCGACGTGCAGATCGAACTGACCGGTTACTGGACCTGGGAACAGGCGCAGCAGTGGCGTGACGCAGGCATTCAGCAGGTGGTTTATCACCGCAGCCGTGACGCGCAGGCCGCAGGCGTGGCATGGGGCGAAGCAGATATCACCGCGATCAAACGTCTTTCCGATATGGGCTTCAAAGTCACCGTCACCGGTGGCCTGGCGCTGGAAGATCTGCCGCTGTTCAAAGGTATTCCGATTCATGTGTTTATCGCGGGTCGCAGCATCCGTGATGCCGCCTCTCCGGTTGAAGCCGCACGTCAGTTCAAACGTTCCATCGCCGAACTGTGGGGCTAAGGAGCGGATATGTTGTCCAAACAAATCCCGCTTGGCATCTATGAAAAAGCGCTCCCCGCCGGGGAGTGCTGGCTGGAACGACTGCAACTGGCAAAAACGCTGGGCTTCGATTTTGTCGAGCTGTCGGTAGATGAAACGGACGCTCGCCTGTCGCGCCTCGACTGGAGCCGCGAGCAGCGTCTGGCGCTGGTGAATGCGATTGTTGAAACCGGCGTGCGCGTGCCGTCCATGTGCCTTTCGGCCCATCGTCGTTTCCCGCTGGGCAGCGAAGATGACGCGGTGCGGGCGCAGGGGCTGGAGATTATGCGCAAAGCTATCCAGTTCGCCCAGGATGTCGGTATTCGCGTGATCCAGCTGGCGGGCTATGACGTTTACTATCAGGAAGCCAATAACGAAACGCGTCGTCGTTTCCGTGACGGCCTGAAAGAGAGCGTTGAGATGGCAAGCCGCGCGCAGGTGACGCTGGCGATGGAGATCATGGATTATCCGTTGATGAACTCCATCAGCAAGGCGCTGGGCTACGCGCACTATCTCAACAATCCGTGGTTCCAGCTCTACCCGGATATCGGCAACCTGTCGGCGTGGGACAACGATGTGCAGATGGAGTTGCAGGCCGGAATCGGGCATATCGTCGCGGTACATGTGAAAGACACCAAACCGGGCGTCTTCAAAAACGTGCCGTTTGGCGAAGGTGTAGTGGATTTCGAACGTTGTTTCGAAACGCTCAAACAGAGTGGCTATTGCGGGCCGTACCTGATTGAGATGTGGAGCGAAACGGCGGAAGACCCGGCGGCAGAAGTGGCGAAAGCGCGTGACTGGGTAAAAGCGCGCATGGTCAAAGCGGGCATGGTGGAGGCGGCATAATGCAAAAGCTGAAACAGCAGGTGTTTGAAGCCAACATGGATCTGCCGCGTTACGGGCTGGTGACCTTTACCTGGGGCAACGTCAGCGCCATTGACCGCGAACGCGGGCTGGTGGTGATCAAGCCCAGCGGCGTCGCCTACGAAACCATGAAAGCGGCCGATATGGTGGTGGTTGATATGAGCGGCAAGGTGGTGGAAGGGGCGTATCGCCCATCTTCCGACACCGCGACGCATCTCGAACTCTACCGTCGTTACCCGTCGTTGGGCGGCATTGTCCATACCCACTCCACTCATGCCACCGCATGGGCGCAGGCGGGGCTGGCGATCCCGGCGTTAGGCACTACGCACGCCGACTACTTCTTTGGTGATATCCCGTGTACGCGCGGGTTAAGCGAAGAAGAGGTGCAGGGCGAGTACGAACTGAACACCGGCAAAGTGATTATCGAAACGCTGGGCAACGCCGAGCCTCTACATACGCCGGGAATTGTGGTGTATCAGCACGGACCGTTCGCCTGGGGGAAAGATGCCCACGACGCGGTGCATAACGCGGTAGTGATGGAAGAAGTGGCGAAAATGGCGTGGATTGCGCGCAGTATTAACCCACAACTCAATCACATCGACAGCTTCCTCATGAATAAACACTTCATGCGTAAGCACGGTCCCAACGCCTATTACGGGCAGAAGTAAAACACGCGCTGCGGAAATTTCCTTCTTCGGGAGATAACTGGTCTGATTCCGCAGCCGTTTTTCAAAAAAATGCCCCCGGAGAAGGGGGCAAAGCAAACTATGGCAATGTTTCGTTGGTTATACCTGGTGCTAGCGATAAATATCCGCGCTGGCGTGCATATTGCCGTTACTCCCCGGTTCTCGCATCAGAATCACGTGGTAGTACGTTGCGCCTTGCGCATCTGTCTCTTCATTCAGTGCCTGGCGAGCTTCACTTTCAGTGGCGAAGTTATGGTTGATATAAATCACGCCTAAGCTCTGTACGTCGTCCATATTTCTGGCCTGGTGGTTATTAATTTCAATGGCTGCCCATGTATTTGCACTTAGCAAAAGCACAGCCAGAAGGGCTAAAACACGACTGAACATAGATACCTCCTCGACGGCTGACTTTGTGTGCTCTCCTCTGTGATGATCTTCTGATTTAATTTTAATCAATGATAAAGAAGTTGATGGTGACCATTTCTGATGCAGTTGTTCGAAAAAACACTGTGACGGAATGTGATGAACTTCAAATCAGCGAGTTAGTTCTTTTGAGCGAAAGATGAGATTTATTTGTCGGCTGGCCTTGAGTTTAGCGGGGCATACAAGTACTATAACGCGTCATTTTTCAGCCGACCTTTAACACGTTCCTTGCCTCCCCGGGATTCGGCTGACCCAGACAGGAGGCTGAATAATCCGTAAGGAGCAATTCGATGCGTCATTACGAAATCGTTTTTATGGTCCATCCTGACCAGAGCGAACAGGTTCCGGGCATGATCGAGCGCTACACTGCTGCCATCACTGGTGCAGAAGGCAAGATCCACCGTCTGGAAGACTGGGGCCGCCGTCAGCTGGCTTACCCGATCAACAAACTGCACAAAGCTCACTACGTTCTGATGAACGTTGAAGCTCCGCAGGAAGTGATCGATGAGCTGGAAACTACCTTCCGCTTCAACGATGCCGTTATCCGCAGCATGGTTATGCGTACCAAGCACGCTGTTACCGAAGCATCTCCGATGGTTAAAGCGAAAGACGAGCGCCGTGAGCGTCGCGATGATTTCGCAAACGAAACCGCAGATGATGCTGAAGCTGGGGATTCTGAAGAGTAATTTCTGATGACCAACCGTCTGGTGTTGTCCGGCACCGTGTGCAGGACTCCCCTTCGAAAGGTCAGTCCATCAGGAATTCCTCACTGCCAGTTCGTGCTTGAGCATCGTTCTGTGCAGGAGGAAGCCGGTTTTCACCGGCAGGCGTGGTGCCAAATGCCCGTTATTGTTAGCGGACACGAAAACCAGGCCATTACTCACAGTATAACGGTCGGCAGTCGCATAACCGTTCAGGGGTTCATTTCATGCCACAAGGCAAAGAACGGACTGAGCAAAATGGTTTTGCATGCCGAGCAGATTGAATTGATAGATTCTGGAGACTAGCCATATGGCACGTTATTTCCGTCGTCGCAAGTTCTGCCGTTTCACCGCGGAAGGCGTTCAAGAGATCGACTATAAAGATATCGCTACGCTGAAAAACTACATCACCGAAAGCGGTAAGATTGTCCCAAGCCGTATCACCGGTACCCGTGCAAAATACCAGCGTCAGCTGGCTCGCGCTATCAAACGCGCTCGCTACCTGTCCCTGCTGCCGTACACTGATCGCCATCAGTAATCGGTCACGGTCCATTAATACGACTTTGAGAGGATAAGGTAATGCAAGTTATTCTGCTTGATAAAGTAGCAAACCTGGGTAGCCTGGGTGATCAGGTAAACGTTAAAGCGGGCTATGCTCGTAACTTCCTGGTACCGCAGGGTAAAGCTGTTCCAGCTACCAAGAAAAACATTGAATTCTTCGAAGCACGTCGCGCTGAACTGGAAGCTAAACTGGCTGAAGTTCTGGCAGCAGCTAATGCTCGCGCTGAGAAAATCAATGCACTGGAAACTGTTACCATCGCGTCTAAAGCTGGCGACGAAGGTAAACTGTTCGGTTCCATCGGTACTCGCGACATCGCTGACGCTGTAACTGCAGCTGGCGTTGAAGTGGCTAAGAGCGAAGTTCGTCTGCCGAACGGCGTTCTGCGTACCACTGGCGAACACGAAGTGAGCTTCCAGGTTCACAGCGAAGTATTCGCGAAAGTGATCGTAAACGTAGTAGCTGAATAATTCGTTATTCAACGAGACGTAAAAACGCCGACCATTGGTCGGCGTTTTGCTTTTAGTGATAAAAACCTCAGAAACAGCTGTTCCCTTCATAAAGTTCTCTTACTATTCCTTTTATAAAAAATCCTCAGGACCAATACCTGGCCCCAGCCTCACCGCTGGTAGCTCGTGTCATGTTTTTTTACGCGGAAAACATGACAAAAGCATCAATACAGCGTCTCCCTTGTAAGATAATAAAAACAATAAGTTATGTGATAATGCGCTGTTATTTTATTGTTTTTTTAGATAAAAAGATAAAATATTATCGCTTCTATGGGGCTGATTGCTTGATGTGCAAAGTAAAAGATCGTTTAGCCGAAAAATGCTAATATTATGGTTATTACGGTCGTAAAAAGATAAAATATTATCACTATGGGTAAAAAAACAGCACCGTTACTCCCTTATACGAATCAGATGCTTAGTGAATTTGGTGAGCGGCTGAAACTTGCTCGTTTACGACGCAGGCTTACCGCAAAGCAAGTTGCTGAACGTGCCGGGATGTCGCCAATAACATTGCGCTCTCTGGAGTCAGGAAGTGCAGGGGTCACTATAGGGGCATATTTGTCTGTGATGCAGGTTTTGGGTCTGGAAACGGATTTAAATAAGCTTGCAGCTGAAGACGACTTAGGGCGTCAGCTCCAGGATTCCCGTTTGATTAAAAAAAGAGGGCTTTCTCGTTCATCTGGTAAGAGTGAAGAAGAGATTCAGACAGCCTCATTTCAGACGAAACGCGAGAAAGAAGGTCATCTCACCACGGATTTAACAGTACTGGCAAAAGACCCAACGCCAACTATTCCAGGGGAAACGTCCATCTCTCTTGCTGCACTATTACAACCGATAAAAAAACCGATAAAAGGAAATTAATTATGGCAGTAATCGGAGTGTATGCGGATTGGGAAGGCCTGGATGGTCCGGAGCGGATTGGTTATTTCGATATGTTCTTGCAAAGAAGTACCAGTAGATACCTGAACATTTCGGAAGATGCGTTTAATTGACGAAAAATAATAGAAACGCTACAACGCTAAATTATAGCGTTTCTATGTAAAATAATTAGCTTGTCGCTAACTGTACTTGTGGTTCTTCATCTTTAACTTTGATAAGCGTCCACAACGCAATAGCACCAATAATGTCAAAGAAAGCCAGGGCAATAAAGAACGGCGCGAAGCCGATAATGTGAACGAATGCCCCGATGAACAGGTTGAAAATCAACTGACCGCTCCACGCACAGGCTCCTGCCATACCCACTGCGGTAGCTACTTCGTCTTTTTTGAACAGATCACCACCCAGAGTTGCTGCAACAGTAGAAAGACATTGATGCGAGAACGCGCCAATACTAATCAGTAATACGGCAATGTAGGGATTTTCGACAATACTCACTAGACCAATCGTCATCATAATGATGGCTGCAATAGTGAAGGTAATTCTTCGTGAGTTAATTAAACTCACGCCGCGATCGTGGAAGAACTTCGCGACAAAACCACTGGCTAAACAGCCGAGATCGCCCAGCAGGAAAGGCAGCCAGACGAACATGGCAATTTCTTTCAGGCTAAAATGCAGCGTTTCGACGAAGAAAATCGGCACCCAGAAGTTAATGGTTCCCCATGCCGGGTCTGCGAGAAAACGCGCGATGCCAATTCCCCAGAAATTACGTTGGCTGAGGATATGCTTGATTGAGGTTTTTTCTTTCTTATCTGTTTTAAGATGCTGCTCTTGCCCGGATTCAATATACTGGCGCTCTTCATCAGAAAGGCGTTTGGCATCTTTCGGATCTTTATAACAAAAGAACCAAAATAAAGCCGCGAGCAAAGCAAGACTACCTGAGACAATAAACGCAAATTGCCAGCTATGAAACATAATGCACCAGGCAATCAACGGTGGAGCAAGCATCGCGCCGAGTGAGGTGCCCATATTGAAAACACCTGTCGCCACGCCACGCTCTTTTGCCGGAAACCATGTTGATGCGGTTTTTACACCCGCCGGAATTGCCGAGGCTTCGCTGAAACCCATCAGGGCGCGCATAAATGCCAGACCTGACCATGTTCCGGTTAGTGCATGGCCCATTGTCGCCAGGCCCCAAATTGCGGCACATATCGCAAAACTTATTTTTAGACCAACGGTATCAATAAAGAAGCCCATTATCGGTTGCCCCAATGTATAGGCTAACTGGAATGCACTGACAATCCATGAATATTGCTCTTTAGTTATTCCGGTTGTCTCCATAATCGTTGGAGCCGCAATACCTAACGCCGTTCTGTCCAGATAATTGATTACAGTGATAAAGCATACGAGGGCAATCATATGCCACCGATAATTCTTTATTTTATTCATATTTAAACCTTTTAATTATATTAATAAACCCTGGTTGTTGGTAATTCCGTGTAATAGTTAATAAAAATCAGGTAGAGAGGAAATATTGAAAATTATTGTGTGTAAATTTCTCCCTTTAAAAAGTCTGGCCAGTTTTTTTCAAAGTAAATACCATTAATACGCGGTTGTTCACGTAAAGATTTCACTTCGGTAATAAAAGAACCTTGCGAATATTGAATCGTTAATTTGTGATTTTTGTCTTCAGCGAGTTCAGAGCGAAAACGCCATTCTTCTATTGCGCCGCGACGAGTTTGTGGTAGACATTCACCTTGTGGATCAATAACCATCCGCGCCCCACGACTACCGCCACCTGCATCAATATAATGCGTCAACTGTGTCAATACCGCGGCAGAGGTCAGCGCCATATGTCGCCACATAAATAGCTCGGCAATTTCGCCAACATGCTTGATGGTCAAACCGTGTTGCTGCACAAATTCACTTAACAGCAGGGCGTCGCGGGTGGCGTGGCGAACTTTATCGGCATGACAAATAAATCCAGCGTAATCAGACATTCGTGCCTGGATTTTTTCTTTCGCCGTTGTCAGCGTCATTCCGTTCTCGTTTGCCAGCGCCTGAGTGATGATCTCTCTGACAGTAGACAACGGCGAGGCTGCCAGCTTTGCAATATCTCCATTAATAGACCGCTTTTGGGAGCAACCAATAAAACGCGCCAGGCGCACGGCAAAAACCTGTCCGGCATTCAGTGCCGCGCCGCCAGGCCGGGTAACGCCGTGAGTTCCGGCCACTTCTCCCACCGCGAAGCAACCTGGCAGGGAGGTTTGCCCCCAGATATCCACTTCTATACCGCCATTCATATGCTGATTATTCATGGCAAACTGCAATGGCTGCGTGGTGAGATCGTAGCCGTGCATCTTGTACAGCGAGATAGACAGCGGATTCATTCGTTGCAGGCGTTCGATGGGCGATTGCGCCAGGGCGCCGTTGTTTTCCAGATACGCGCGAACGTCGTCGTCCAGTCGATCCAATGAGAACGGCAAATCACCAGGCACCGCTTCAGGATTGCGATTGAAATCCATAAAAACCTGGCGACCACGTTGTTGTTCCTGCGCCACCGCCATATCTAACAAACTGGAGCCAAAATCCATCACCCGCGTGGCATGGAACGGCCACTGATAGCCCTTACGGAAGATGTTTGAAGCCAGTTCCTGGGTGGTGCGATAGTAATCTGCAAGGAAGTTATACTCGTTGCCCTCAGCATCCACAGAATAGATATACGGGATCACCTGCACATAGGTGCCAGACAAATTCCACGGAAAGGTGCTGCGCGGCGTGCCAATACCAAACTGGCTTTCTGTCAGATTGGTTAGCGTCAAACCTTCTTCCAGTGCCAGTCCCAGCGAGCCGAAGCATTTATGTGGATAAACACTGTCGCGATAAAGTTCGCCCGGTCCGCCCGTTGCCAGTACCACATTGGGCGCAGTCACAATTGCCAGCCCCCAGGGGTTATGGGCGCGGGAACCGGTTGCGAGAATAGCCCCCGCAACGCGATCTTCGCCATTCTCTCCGCACTGATGCAGGAGCTTAATCACCGTTGCACTGGTCAACATTGGGATGGCGAGGCGCTGCACTTCCTCCAGCAATACTTTCACCATCAGGCGAGAAGTGCGCGGTCCACAGGAGGTTGCGCGTCCGGCTTCGTCATGGTCGGTTTGATAACGGAGAATTGCGCCATAGCGATCTTCCGGTAATTCCAGACCAAGATATTGCAGGCCGCCGAGGGTATGCAGAGAACCGACCGCCTCGACATAAGCGGTGTCGTGATCCATTGCGCCACCGCTCGCCAGTGCTTCCGCCAGTTTGGCGAAGTTGTCACCGTTGCCCGCAGTAGCGGCGGTAAACAGTGTCTGTTTATCGGAACCAGAGCATGCCGACGTTCCCATATATAACCCGGCGGTCGCGATCAGTACATTTTGCTGACGACGCTCTAGTTCTACTGCCGCACGTAATCCTGCTGCGCCGCTACCAACGACCAGCGCATCAACTTGCCAGATCGGGTAATCAACATCCTCAACGGTGACAATTGACGTTGGTTCTGCTGACACAAACCCCTTCGGGAAAGTGACGTGCGTCAGCGCATCGAGGATGGTGTCATCAAGCTGACTCATGCATCCTCCATTGGCGTAAACAGGCTGCTTTCCATCAGGCGCGGCTGATTGATAATCGGGCGGAAGGCCATGAACGGCAGAATGTCGCGCTCAATCTCCACACCCGGCGCGATCTCAATTAATTCAACGCCTTCTGCCGTTAACTGGAATACCGCGCGTTCAGTGATATACAGCACCTCCTGACCGCTTTGCTGTGCGTACGCGGCGCTAAAGGTAATTTTTTCTACCTGGGTAACCAGTTTAGGGATTTGACCTGACTGGGCGATATGCAAGCCATCTGGCGTTACATCGATTTTGCTGCCTTTGGCGTCGAACGTGCCGCAGAACACCACTTTACGGGCGTTTTGCGCAATTTCGAGAAATCCGCCGGGGCCAATGAGATTGCCATTGAGATGCGAGACGTTGACGTTACCGTGCTGATCCATCTCTCCCATACCGAGGAAGGTGATATCGATCCCGCCGCCACTGTAGAACTCAAATTGATCGAGTGATGGAATAATGGCGTCGGCGTTACGGGCGCAGCCGAAAAATGCATCATCCAGCATCATACCGTTATGCACGCCTTGCTCGACGCTTAGCCATAAACTTTGGTAAGGAACGCCTTCGCGCAGCGCAACCCCAGGAATGCCGCCGGGAATGCCAAAGCCAAAGTTGGTTGAAGCGCCAGCCACCAGTTCGCGCGCTGCCCGACGGGCAATCAGGCGACGCACCGGATGACTAACCAGTTCAATAGCGTCGTTAGAACTCAGACGGCGATGTTGCCCGCTGATCGTCAGGTCGTAACCGCCAAGATAGGTTTGCGGCTGTTCGCGGCACTCAACGATGCCATCGACCAGAATCCCCGGCAGCTTGACCCGACGTGGTTCAAGTGCGCCTGCTTCCAGTACGTCGCGCACCTGTACGAACACTTTGCCGCCGCTGTTGTGTGCTGCCAGCGCCATTGAATAGCTATCCATATCAATCGCCTCTTCTTCAAGGCTGACGTTGCCACGCGGATCGGCATAAGTGCCGCGCAAAATGGCATAGTCCACTTTGAAAGGGCGATAGCGGAGTTTGGTTTCACCATCAATTTCAATCAGTTCTACCAGATCGTCGGTGGTGCAAGCGTTCGACTTACCGCCGCCATTGCGCGGATCAACAAACGATCCCAACCCTACGTGGGTAAAAAGTCCCGGACGTCCGGCACCGATCTCCCGTAGCAACGCCTGAATCACGCCACCAGGAAAGCAGTAGGCTTCAATGGCATTGTTTTTCACCAGTTCCTGCATTTTGGGCGACCAGGTAAAGTGTCCGGCAATTATGCGTTTGAGCATTTCGGCATGAGCGAAGCGATTGGTTCCTTTGCTGTCGCGATCGCCAATACCCAGCGAGTGGATTAATGTCAGATCGCGCGGGTGTCCGGTTTGCAGGAAACGAGCTTCAATGGCTGCCAGAATATGGTCAGCTTCCACCATGCCGCCGCCGTTACCGCTAATAGCAATGGTTGCGCCGTCCTGAATTTGCGCCGCCAGTGCCTCGGCGGTTGTTATCTTACGCATACAATTTCCTTATTGATTGTGGAAGCTCACGCTACTTTTTTCGGCAAACGCGTGCGTCGCCTGCTGGCAATCCTGAGTAGCAGACATTAACCCTGCCAGTAACTGGTGCGAGTAATCGGCGTGTTTATTTTCCAGTGCCAGAATCAGCTGCTTAATATGCGCCAGCGCCACCGGGCCACATTTTTCCAGCTGCGCTAGCTGATTCGCCATCCAGCTTTCTACCTGTTCTTTTTCTACCACTTCATCAATTAAATTCGCCGCCTGGGCTTCATGTGCCGTCAGACGTTTACCCAGCATCAGCATCTGGCGACCGACCACCGGACCGACCTGATTAAGCACGCGTTCAATGCCCATCCAGCCAGGCACCATACCGAGCATCACTTCCGGGTTAGAGAATTTCGCGCTGGGGCGAGCAATACGAATATCGCAGCACAAAGCAAGTTCAATCCCACCGCCGATGGTATGACCGTTGAGATTCGCAACGGTTAATTGGGGTAAATTGCGCAGACGATTAAAAACGTCATTACCGCGTTTAATCCATTTTCTGCCCATATCTAATGGCGAATAGGCTGACCACGATTTAATATCGCCGCCCGCACAAAAGAATTTATCACCGGTAGCAGTTAATTCGACTAATCGTAATGTGGTGTCGTTTTCAATTTCATTTAAATAATGATCGAGAGATTCGATCATTTCTTCGTTAATAGCATGACATTTATCTTCTCGATTCAATGTCAGGCGGCAGGAAGCCGCCGCTCTGCTGAACAGAACGGGTTGGTCACTCATGTTCATTCCTTAACAATAATGCGCGATGCGATCGACGCTGATATCCAGCGTGCTGTTAATATCTTTCTGCCACCAGTACGGCGAGAATATTTCCAGTTCAATAGCGCCATTAAATCCGGCGTTTTCAACCAGCCGACGGATTGACGGAATATTGATTACGCCATCTCCCGGCATTCCCCGATCATTGACCAGATCGGTGGTTGGTACTAACCAGTCGGAAACATGAAACGCGAGAATGCGTTTTCCGGCACGCAGGATTTGGCTGGCGAGCTCCGGATCCCACCAAACGTGGTAGACATCTACCGCGACGCCGAGGCCAAATTCGCCATCGGGATCGAGTTCATCACACCAGTCCAGCGCCTGGCGTAACGTGCACAAACAGGAACGATCGGCTGCGGTCATCGGGTGCAGCGGTTCCAGCGCAATCGGCACGCCGACCTCTTTCGAATGCGGTAGTAACTGGCGAATCCCTTGTTTCACCTGTTCCCGCGCCTCATACAGATCTTTTGTACCCGTTGGCAGTCCGCCAACCACCTGCATATAACAGGCGGCGTTAAGCACGGCGGCGTCGTCCAGCGCCCGGCGGTTATCATCAATCGCCAGTTTGCGTTCCGCCAGCGTCGGTGCGGTGTAGTAAGTGCTACGGCACAAACCGGAAACGCTCATGTTACTGGCGGCGAGTTGGCGGGCGATCTGCTGGAGATCTTCGCCCTGCAATTCTCTGCGCCAGGGGGCGATTGCACCAATACCGCGCGCGGCGCAAGCGTCAATAATGGCGGGCAGCGGCGTTTTATAACCCAGCGTCGCGGTATTAATGCTGAATAAATCAGGGCGTTGTAACAGATCTCTCATGATTCAGCCTCAGAAGCGCGGCATACTTAAGCCGCCGTCGATGGCGACCGCCTGACCACAGGTGTAAATCAGTTTGCCTTCCGCCATCGCGCGGACGGTGGAGGCAATATCAGCCGGATAACCCCAACGTCCCCACGGCACCAGACCTTTGGCAATCAATTCGTCGTAATAGGCGGTTGCCGGAATGGTCATATCGGTTTTGATTAGGCCAGGGCGCACTTCATAAACGCCAATTTGTTCATTGCAAAGGCGAGCAGCAAACAGACGAGCAGCGGCAGAAACGGCGGTTTTGGCAATGGTGTATTCGCCGCGATTCATCGCCAGCATGATGGCGTTGATTGAACTGACAAAAATAATCGAGCGGTGCGGCAGCTCCGCTTCCGGCTTCGGCTGTGCGAGCAGACGTTTACTGAATGCCTGAGCGAGGAAGAACGGCGCGCGGGTATTGATGGCAATGTTTTGGTCGAAACTGTCTGGTTCGAGATCGAGGAGGTCACCGCGCTTTTTCACTGAAATTCCCGCGTTATTGAGCAGGCAGTCCAGACGCCCCCACTGGTTTTGCGCCGCGTCGAGCATCTCTTCATGCAGAGAGAGATCGCCAACATCGGCAGGGAAGCAAATGACTTCCACGCCTTCTGCCATACATTCTTGTTGTGTGATATGCAGTTTTTCTACGCTGTCGGCATCGGGACGATCGTTAATCAGCAGGTTAAACCCGCCACGAGCAAGTTCCAGCGCACAACCCTTTCCAATACCACGTGCAGCGCCAGTGATGACAGCAACAGGACGAGTGGATTTCATAGGTTAATCCTCTTTTTCTGAATATTGTTTCCTTAAGTGATGGTTAGCTTGCGACTAGTCAGTAAAAAGATCAACCATCTGGTTGGTTGATCTGCGATAATGATCACAGGACATTTGATAACTCGATGAAAGACAATGTTTTGCCTTTTTGCTGTCGCTGAGATCAAATACGGTTATGATAGCCATCACGAAGAAGACGTGGGGAAGCGTTATGTATCTTGATACCAGCAACGTACAAAGCCTGAAGGAAAAGCTGCTGTTATGCGCGGTTAATGAATTTGCCGAATATGGTTACGAAGGCGCCAGGGTCGATAATATTGTTAAGGCTGCGGGGTGTAGTAAGCAGACGGTTTATCACCACTTTGGAAATAAAGAAAATTTATTTATCGAAGTGCTGGAATATACCTGGAACGATATTCGACAAAAAGAAAAGGCCCTTGATTTCTCAGGTCTTCCGCCACAAAAAGCGATTGAAAAAATCATTGATTTTACTTGGGACTATTATGTTTCTAACCCTTGGTTTTTAAAAATTGTGCATAGTGAAAACCAAAGTAAAGGTGTGCATTATGCAAAATCACAACGTCTCTTAGAAATTAACCATGCGCATTTGCAGTTAATGGAATCTTTATTGGATGAAGGGAAAAAACTCAATATATTTAAGCCAGATATCGACCCGTTGCAGGTGAATATTAATATTGCTGCGCTTGGGGGATATTATTTGATCAACCAGCATACGCTTGGTCTGGTTTATCACATCAGTATGGTTTCACCGCAGGCACTGGAAGCCAGACGTAAGGTCATCAAAGATACGATCCTTAGCTGGCTTCTGGTTGAACGGTCATCTACCGCGCGCGAATAAAACTGCCATCCGGCTGGCGGGTAAACAAGACTTGTTGATTATTCCCCGTATCAATGGTTAAGCCCGTCACCACGCCGCTGGCGTTCTGGCGGATTTTCACCATCTGCCCATTTTGCAAATTACTTAATGGTTTACCTGCGCCTTCTACCTGCGCCATTGCGTATACATCGGTAGGAGGCAGACCGTGGTCGCGGAACAGTTGTGCCATCGTTTTGCCGGCTTCGACACGATAAGAGCGCCATTGATTGTCAATGCCGCTATCTGGCTGGAAAGGTTGCGTTTGCGTAGCTTGCGGCTGCTCTTCCGGTTGACCTTCCTGTATTGGTTCTGGAGCGACCGGGGCAACTTGATCCGGATCGTTTTGCGGCGTAACTAGCTGCGCCCGAAGTTGTTCTTCTGTCGGCGGCTGAGATTGCGACTGAATATCCAGCTGCGCTTCACGCGTCACGACGGGGGCGTCGGGCGCATCCTCAGACGGAAGCAGAAAACCGACCACCAAAATAATGGCGGCAATAATAATCCCCCGACGATGCATCGGAGGTAGCGGATCCATGAAGCGAAAGTTGTCCGGCGCGTGCCAGACCTTCTCCAGGGTTGGTTTTAGTTCAAAGCGCCCGGGCATGGTTTCCTCCTGCTCCGCGTCTTGTTCCTCAATCATAGCCTATGAATAAGCTAACGCTATGATGTCCGTGGTAAACCCGCCTTCATTATATTCATACGGGATATTGCTATTGTTTCTTTTTCCCCGGGATTTGTCATCACTCTCGCGACAAAGTTTTACCCAAGGAAGTGTGGCTGATATGCTGCCCGTTACTTTATACCCTGAGGAAGGAAATACGATGACCACCCCAACTTTTGACACCATCGAAGCGCAAGCAAGCTACGGCATTGGTTTGCAGGTAGGGCAACAACTGAGTGAATCTGGTCTGGAAGGGCTGCTGCCAGAAGCGCTGGTTGCAGGTATTGCCGACGCGCTGGAAGGCAAACATCCGGCTGTTCCGGTTGATGTGGTGCACCGCGCGCTGCGTGAAATCCATGAACGTGCCGATGCTGTTCGTCGTCAGCGTTTCCAGTCGATGGCTGCTGAAGGTGTGAAATATCTTGAAGAAAACGCTAAAAAAGAAGGCGTGAACAGCACCGAATCCGGCCTGCAATTCCGCGTGATCAACCAGGGCGAAGGCGCAATTCCTGCCCGTACCGACCGCGTTCGCGTTCATTACACTGGTAAATTGATCGACGGCACTGTATTTGACAGCTCTGTTGCTCGTGGCGAACCGGCTGAATTCCCGGTGAACGGCGTGATCCCAGGCTGGATTGAAGCACTGACTCTGATGCCAGTAGGTTCTAAGTGGGAACTGACTATCCCGCAGGAACTGGCCTATGGCGAGCGCGGCGCTGGCGCGTCCATCCCTCCGTTCAGCACCCTGGTGTTTGAAGTTGAGCTGCTGGAAATCCTCTAAGCAGCGTATTCTGTTCCCCTCGAGCCAGAGGGGAGCAGGCATTTAGCAATAAACCCTTCAGTTTGCCAATCGGCGATATTTTGTGTTGCAAACGCTCCGTAAGCGTGTATTTTTGTGAGCTGTTTCGCGTTATCACCGTGACATGACACTCACTTTAAACATAAAATTAACATTAGATCTAAATCTTAGTATTCATCCCACGTATTGTTTCCTAATATCGATGAGTCCCGATACAGATTCGTCGTATCATAGACTGACTAAAGGCCGCAGAGCCTGAACAACACAGACAGGAAGAAAAAAACATGGTAGATCAGGTAAAAGTCGTTGCCGATGATCAGGCTCCGGCTGAACAGTCGCTACGGCGCAATCTCACAAACCGGCATATTCAGCTTATTGCCATTGGCGGCGCCATTGGTACGGGGTTGTTTATGGGATCCGGTAAAACAATCAGTCTTGCCGGGCCGTCGATCATTTTCGTTTATATGATCATCGGTTTTATGCTCTTTTTCGTGATGCGGGCAATGGGGGAATTGCTGCTTTCGAATCTGGAATACAAATCTTTTAGTGACTTCGCTTCCGATTTATTAGGGCCGTGGGCAGGATATTTCACTGGCTGGACTTATTGGTTCTGCTGGGTGGTTACCGGTATGGCGGACGTGGTTGCCATCACGGCTTATGCGCAGTTCTGGTTTCCGGGGCTATCTGACTGGGTCGCCTCGTTGGCGGTGATAGTGCTGTTGCTGACCCTGAACCTCGCCACCGTGAAAATGTTCGGTGAGATGGAGTTCTGGTTTGCGATGATCAAAATCGTCGCCATTGTGTCGCTGATTGTCGTCGGCCTGGTCATGGTGGCGATGCACTTTCAGTCACCGACCGGTGTGGAAGCGTCATTTGCGCATCTGTGGAATGACGGCGGCTGGTTCCCGAAAGGCTTAAGCGGCTTCTTTGCCGGATTCCAGATAGCGGTTTTCGCTTTCGTGGGGATTGAGCTGGTAGGTACTACTGCTGCGGAAACCAAAGATCCAGAGAAATCACTGCCGCGTGCAATTAACTCTATTCCGATCCGCATCATTATGTTCTACGTCTTCGCGCTGATTGTGATTATGTCCGTGACGCCGTGGAGTTCGGTAGTACCGGATAAAAGCCCGTTTGTTGAACTGTTCGTGTTGGTGGGTCTGCCTGCTGCTGCCAGCGTGATCAACTTTGTGGTGCTGACGTCTGCGGCTTCTTCCGCTAACAGTGGCGTCTTCTCTACCAGTCGCATGCTGTTTGGTCTGGCGCAGGAAGGTGTTGCACCGAAAGCGTTCGCTAAACTCTCTAAACGTGCAGTACCCGCGAAAGGGCTGACCTTCTCTTGTATCTGTCTGCTCGGCGGCGTGGTGATGTTGTACGTGAATCCAAGCGTGATTGGCGCGTTCACGATGATCACGACTGTTTCCGCGATTCTGTTTATGTTTGTCTGGACGATTATCCTTTGCTCGTACCTTGTGTATCGCAAACAGCGTCCGCACCTGCATGAGAAGTCAATCTACAAGATGCCGCTCGGCAAGCTGATGTGCTGGGTATGTATGGCGTTCTTTGTGTTCGTCATCGTGCTGCTGACGCTGGAAGATGACACCCGCCAGGCGCTGCTGGTTACCCCACTGTGGTTTATCGCGCTGGGGCTGGGCTGGTTGTTTATTGGTAAAAAACGCATGGCGAAGTAATACCGCGTTTATAACTCTGAAAGGCACCTGCGGGTGCCTTTGTCTTTATATATTCCTAAAAAAATCTACCATCATAGACAGCCCTCAGGCGCGAGCTTACCGTGGATCTTTGCCACTCGTTGCAGAGTTCATTATGGTTAAGCGCAGTTGGTTATTAATCGCCGCATTACCTCTCTCTATTTCACCTTCCTGGGGCGCGGATTTTTATTACCGCCAGCAGGAGAAAGGCACGGTTTATGTTGCCGAACAGAAGGGAGAAAAAGATGAGATCCTCTCCGAACTGCCGGACGTTAATTATTCCCGGCTCTGGCGCATTGCCAATTTAGCCAATAAACAAGAAACCCGCTTACTGTCCGATTTTAATCCCGATAAGTTCGATTGCGATGATGAGGGGGATTGCCAGCATACCTGGCTCACCGATGGACGCTCTGTTCTTTGGGCAGGCAAAGTCCTGAAAAATCCATCCGGTGAACCTAAAGTCGACGCCGCCAGTTTCCAGGCATTCGGTGCTTTCGCTGCTGATAAACGCAGTATCTATTTTGATGGTCAGCGTACCGATGATAATAGCGGTGATAAGCAGGTAGATATGTCAACGCTGGAAGAGACGGACATCTGGAATTTACTGCGTGATAAAAATAGCCTCTGGCATAAAGGTCGCTGGCTGGGTCATGCCGATGGATTTCAAATCATGCGGCATGATTCAGCTCTGCAATTTGTTGTGCTAACAAATTCGCAGGTGATTGTTAATGGCAAGCCGCTGCCCGCCGATCGCAAAACCTTTCAGATTAAACGTTGGATGCCTGGCGAACGCTTAGTTTATCGCGATAAAAGCGGCGAGCGTGACTATGAGCTGGAGGATATTGGTCACAGCTGTGCGTCATTTAAAATTGGTTTGAAGAATGTGTCCTGGCTTAAACAAGAAGCAACGCCAGCGGGGAGTGATTGTGTTTATGAAACGCTGGCGGGGGTAGAACCGGAAAAATTTACCTTATTAACCTGGTCGGTAGGCTATTACAAAGCTCAATTCTATAAGGTTAAAATCAATACATTAGGTGAAGGTGAACTGATAATGCCCAGGCCAGAGGATGTTTCTGAACTATTGGAGAGGGGAAGCATGGTAACTGGCTACATGTATATCACCACAGACGGGCAACTCTACAGTCACCAACTTGGTGGATTAACCACAATCGACGGAAAACACTACGAGCAAACTAAATGGCTGCGTTACAACCCCATTTCAGCAGAATGGTCAACGGTGAAGCAACCTCTGAGCGGTCTGAAACCCTTATTTAAATAACCTCTTACACGCTAACAGCTTCAGGATGATGCTATGTTGCCAATTAAACCCGTTTGTCTCGTACTGGCTTTATTTTCAACCGCTTCAATAGCCTGCTCCGGCGTGCCTTATGCCGCTTTTTACTACCAGCCGTGGGGGCAAGGCACAAAATATATCGTTGAAGATAGTGACGGTTACGGTATCGATTTTCCGGATATTCATTTGCCGCAGGTGAAGTTCAAACAGTTACGCCGCGTAGCTGACGGCACTGATGGAAAATATGATTCTCCAGATGATATCAATAATGATTTTGTGCGGGTGGCTCCCTTCTCTGGCTATCGCTCAAATGGCGGCTGGCGTTTCGACTGGTTGACTGATGGCCGCCATATTTTATGGGCTGGGAAAATAGTCCAGAACCCGCCGGGAACACCGAAAGTCGATGCCGCAACATTCCGCGCATGGGGGCGTTTTGCTGCCGATAAAGACAGCCTCTATTTTGATGGCGAACGCACGGATGATAATCACGGCGAAAAGCAGGTCGATATGGATTCGCTGCAACAGGTGGGAGGGATAATTTACGCAGGTGATTCCGCAGATGTATTGAAAGATCGTCGCAATATTTACTTTCAGGGGCGCTGGCTGGGCAGTGCGCAAGGGTATTCTATTCTTGGCGTTAAATCCTGGACACGTCGTCCCATTATTTATTCCCCCAATAGCTGCGAAAGCAAAAGTAATCCAGGACCGTGGGATACCATCTGGCGGACCAAATCGCAGGTCTTTGTCAACGGAGATGCCATCAACGCCGATCCGGAGACCTTTCAGATTGTGCGCTGGAGAGCCGGCTCCCTGCTGATTTATCGCGATAAAGACGGGGAAAAACGTTATTCGTTCGGAAAGGATTGCCGGAGTACGTTTGACCTACAGCGGGATAAAGTAACCTGGATGACCCGAGATGCTTCCAGGCGAGCCAATGACTGCCGGGTTGCGACCATTCCTGATGTTGATCCGGAATATTTTCGCCACCTGACGGATAATGTGGCGCAATATAAGGATTCACTCTATCTGGTGAAGTATGTTTCTGGGGTCGAAAAAACGCTTTCGGTTATTCATTTACCCGACCCGAAACAAGAATTACAGGAAGGCGTTAATATTGTAGGGAGTAAAGTTTATTTCATCGCGAGCGATGATGTGACTATTTTTGATATTAATGGGCAATGGCAGTGGTTTAAAAATGCGGACGGTGAATTGTCGAAACGTTTAGCATATGACGATAAATATATGTACTTTATCGGTGGTGGTACGATTGCAACCTTTGAACTTAAAGGAAAATTAACATGGTTTAAAACGCCCGGAGGGACGGTGTCTGATACTTTTGCCCATGATGATAAATATATCTATTTCCTTGATAGTGCTCTGGTAAATGGTGGGCGTCGGCGTAATGAAACCCGGGAGATGAATAAGGCTTATATTAATGAAAATACTGACTTAGTAACCGTTGAAGGGACTTATTATTGGCTGAATAATGAGTTTTTCCAGGCCAGTAGATATAAAAGATTGTTCCAGAGTGGTGAATAATGCAATGTAATATGAAAACGCACCTGATTGTGTAAACCAAGTGCGTTGATCGAACAAATTACTCACCCGCCAGCGCGCGCGGGAACAGCACATTGTTTTCCAGACTGATGTGATCCATCAGGTCATCAATCAGTTCATTAATACCGTTATACATCGCTTTCCAGGTGGTGCAGGCTTCCGGCGGCGGTGTGACGTTATTGGTAGTGTGTTTGATTACTTCCAGCAGTTCACCCGCTTCATCGTGCTCGCTTTCCATCACGCTGATTGGCCCCATTGCCTGGCTGCCCATGCCTTGTTTGATCATCGGGAAGAGGATCTGCTCTTCTTTCATCATGTGGCTGGAAAGCTCTTCATGCAGCATAGTCAGGTATTTTGTCAGCCCTTTTGGCACGCTCGGTTTGTCGGCGTGAACGCGCTCTACTTTGGTAGCTTGCAGGATCAGCTCCGGCAGTTGCTCGCGGTGACGATCGTGGTAGCGCACGATGATATGGTCGATGATTTCTGCCAGCGGCGCGCTGCGCCAGTCTTTCTCAATCGGTTGTTCAGCAAGCTTTGCCAGCTCAGCTTCAATGACCTCAACATCCAGCTCTTTACGTGCCGCCGCACGCGCCAGCGTTTGCTTACCGCCACAGCAGTAATCCATATCATATTTACGAAACAGAGCCGAAGCGCGAGGAATAGAGAGCGCCAGTTCACCTAAAGGTTGGTCGCGATAAGCCATAGCTGATACCTCATTCTTAATAATATAAGATGTATTTTAAATGCATCTTTAAGGCAAAAGCTATAACCCTTACGTAGCAGAGGCTTATTTAACTCACTGCCAGCATGTCAACTTTCTGAGACAGATTCAGTTAAAGGTTTTTCTGGTTTTGCTCTGACTGCAATGACCACGCCAACCACTAACAGCGCGATACCGCTCAACGTCATCAGCGGTGGCATTTGCTGGCGGAGTAAAAAGGTGTACAGTAAACCTGCCAGCGTTTCGAAAACAATCAGCGGCCCGAGAATCACTGTCGGTAATCGCTGGCTGGCGACGTTCCAGCAGAGTGCACCGACCCATGAGCAAAGCACGGCAATCGCAATCATCAGGCTAATAAACACCAGCGGACGGGGACCAAAAGGTAGGGAGAAGTCCGGCGTTTGCGTATTCAGCCAGTAACAAGCGACAACATAGCCGATGAGAGAAACCGGCAGCGTGACCAGCGCCTGCGCCGTCGCCCACATCATCGGATGTTTGTCGGGGTTTTCCCGCAGCCAGCGGGCGTTGCGCAGGGCATACCACGCCCAACAGACTACAGAGACTGACGCCAGCACGATGCCTGAGGTATAACGTGCCCAGTCAAAATCGGGGAGTCCGTGGTTTAACTCAGCAATATTCACACACGCCAGGCCGATGCCAATACAAACCAGCGCCGGGGCGAGTTTCCCCCATGCGAGTTTGCCGTCGCGCTGGCTGTACAGCAGATTGGCGAAGACAGGAATAACCACCGGCAGGGTGCCAATAATCATCGTGGAAACAGGCGCGCCGGTACGTTGAATGGCACTGGCGAGACAGAAGTAATAGATGAGGTTGCCCATCATGGTGAGCATCAAGGCGGTAAGCCAGTCGCGACGCGCCAACTGACGCAGACGCACGCGCCCCAGCCAGGCAATGGGCAGCGCAATTAACCCTAACGCCAGATAACGCCCCATCGACTGCAACATCGCCGGGTATTCCGGTACGATCAACGGCCCGACAAAAATAAGCCCCCACATCAACCCTGCTAACAGGGCGTACAGCACGCCGCTAATCATTACTGGCATCCATTGGTCTGTCAGAAGAAATATTCAGGGAACAGACGTGGTCGTTCCCGGCATCCCGTCATTATCAGAGAGGATGCGGGAGGATGCCACTTTAATTAACTAGTTATTAACATTAACCGGACGTCGCGAGTAACGCCGCTGGGCGAGCAGGTGAGCGAAAAGGTTGCTGTACTGGCGGACTGGATTGAGTTGAATTTGCCCGAGGTGTTGGCGGTGCGAGATGAACGAGCGACATAACTGCCGGATGCGCAGCGCTTATCCGGTCTACGGTGCATGGTTTGTAGGGCGGATAAGATGCGTCAGCATCGCATCCGCCAATAAATGCCGGATGCGCTGCGCTTATCCGGCCTACGGTTCATAGCTTGTAGGGCGGATAAGATGCGCCAGCATCGCATCCGCCAGGAAGAGCCGGATGCGCTTATCCGGTCTACGGTTCATGGCTTGTAGGGCGGATAAGATGCGTCAGCATCGCATCCGCCAATAAATGCCGGATGCGGTTGATCATTTATAGGCCGAAAAAGAAGTGTTTTACTTACTCAAATCCACCTGATAAATCGCAAAGCCGATATCATCGGTCGCGACTTTATTCATCGGATACTGCCCTTTCTCTTTAATAAATGCTGCGGCTTTATCTGACGGGGAAGTTTCGAAACGGATATCCAGTTTCTTATCGCCAGCAATCGGCGCTAGGCGCCAGTTGTTATCTGCCGCCGGGTGGATTTCTCCCGCACGTTTCGACTCATCAGCAATCCACGCTGCCAGTACCGAGCGGTTCTCATCCGGTGAAGCAAAGGCAATATGGCTATCACCTGTTCCGGCAAATTTGCCGCCGTAAGCGCGATAGTTATTGGTGGCAACGAGGAACATGGCGTTCGGATCAATGGGTTTACCGTTAAAGGTCAGGTTCTTAATCCTTTCAGCATTGGCATTAACCACCTGACATTCTCCGTCATAGCGGGCGGGCTGGGTAACATCAATCTGATAATTCACGCCATCAATCACATCAAAGTTATAGGTGCGGAAACCATCCCAGTTGATCAACGACTGTGGTTGAGTACTGTTAGGATCAATCTGGTTAAACTGCCCGGCGGAGCACTCCAGCCACTCTTTCACCTCTTTACCGCTGGCTTTCACCACGATAAGCGTATTGGGATAGAGATAGAGATCGGCGGCATTACGGAAGGTCAACTGGCCTTTTTCCACTTCGACATAGCTGGCAGGGTCGTTCTTACGCCCACCGACTTTAAACGGCGCGGCAGCAGAGAGCACGGGCAGTTTTGCCAGGTCCGGATCGCCCTGGATGTAATGTTCGACATACGCTTTTTGCGCGTTGTTCACCACCTGCACGGTCGGATCATCCTGCACCAGCGCCAGATAGCTATACATATTGTCGGCAGATTTACCGATCGGTTTGCTGACAAACTGGCGTGTGGCGTCGTGATCGGCCTTTAGCGTTTCTACCAGTTGGCTGTCTTCTGCGACGAGAGATTTTTTATTGGTGATATCGTAAATAGGCCGTGCTTCGGCTTTGGCCTGCGTCACCTGCCATTTCCCGCTGTCATTATTGAGTTGCAGATCAACCACGCCCAGATGATCGCCCCACATGCCAGGCATTACCGCCGGAACGCCGTTCAGCGTACCTTTGGCAATATCCGCGCCTTTAATATCGGCAAAATCTTTACTCGGGAAGACGGCGTGAGCATGGCCAAACATAATGGCGTCAACGCCCGGAATTTCACTGAGATAATAAACCGAGTTTTCCGCCATCACTTTATACGGATCGGCAGACAAACCAGAATGAGCCAGAACGACAACAATATCGGCCCCTTTCTCGCGCATTTCTGGTACGTACTTGCGCACTGTTTCAGTAATATCGTTAACGGTGACTTTGCCGGATAAATTGGCTTTATCCCAGCTCATAATCTGCGGTGGCACGACGCCGATGTAGCCAATCTTCAGTGTCTGTTTTTTCCCGTCTTTATCGACCACTTCGGTGTCTTTAATTAAATACGGCGTAAACATCGGCTGTTTGGTCTTAGCGTCAATGACGTTGGCGTTTATATAAGGGAATTTCGCCCCTGCCAGCGCATTTTTCAGGTAATCCAGACCGTAGTTAAATTCATGATTGCCGAGTGTGCCGACCGTATAATCCAGCGTATTCAGCGCCTTATAAACCGGATGAACATCACCTGCTTTTAATCCTTTCGCCGACATGTAATCTGCCAGCGGACTCCCCTGAATCAAATCGCCGTTATCGACCAGCACGCTGTTTTTCACTGCATTACGCGCGTCATTAATCAGACTCGCAGTACGAACCAGTCCGAATTTTTCTGTGGCGGAGTCTTTGTAATAATCGAAATCCATCATATTGCTATGCAAATCAGAGGTTTCCATTATGCGGAGATCGACTGTTGCTGCATTCACACTGGCGGCAATCAGCGTAGCAAGGAGCGTTGCACTAAACTTAACCATCTGGGCATCCTTTTATGAATGAGTAGATGAAACGTCTTTCATACAGAGCGTTGAAGGATGCCATAAATAATAAATCAGGAAACGATGACGCCATCACAGTTGGCGGATTCTTTAACGATAGGGTATAAGTAAAACAACGAGTTAACACCACTGAAACAAAAGAGGTGGAGAATGTTAGAACAAGTATGTCAACTCGCACGGATTGCGGGCGATGCCATTATGCAGGTCTACGACGGGACGAAACCGATGGACGTCGTCAGCAAAGCGGATAACTCACCGGTGACAGCGGCGGACATTGCCGCGCATACCGTAATCATGGACGGTTTACGTACGCTGACGCCGGATATTCCGGTTCTGTCTGAAGAAGATCCTCCCGGCTGGGAAGTCCGTCAGCACTGGCAACGTTACTGGCTGGTGGACCCGCTGGATGGCACTAAAGAGTTTATTAAACGTAACGGTGAATTCACCGTTAATATTGCGCTCATCGACCACGGAAAACCGATTTTAGGTGTGGTGTATGCGCCAGTAATGAACGTAATGTACAGTGCGGCAGAAGGCAAAGCCTGGAAAGAAGAGTGCGGCGTGCGCAAGCAGATTCAGGTTCGCGATGCGCGGCCGCCGCTGGTGGTCATTAGCCGATCCCATGCGGATGCAGAGCTGAAAGAGTATCTGCAACAGCTTGGCGAACATCAGACGACGTCCATTGGCTCTTCGCTGAAATTCTGTCTGGTGGCGGAAGGGCAGGCGCAGCTCTACCCACGTTTCGGACCAACCAATATTTGGGACACTGCCGCCGGCCACGCTGTTGCTGCCGCAGCCGGAGCGCACGTACACGATTGGCAGGGTAAACCGCTGGATTATACCCCGCGTGAATCGTTCCTGAATCCAGGATTCAGAGTTTCTATTTATTGAGCAACTTATGCAGCAAGTCCATCACTTGCTGCACCTCTTCCTGGGTGAGCGCTCCGTCCTTCGCCCATTGCACACGGCCGTCTTTATCGAGCACGGCAATGGCAGAACTCTCTTCATCCAACTGCCAGGCGCCGCGCGCGACGCCGTTGCTATCGACAATAAACTGCGACCACGGATAAAGCTTTTTATTACTTTCCAGACTGCTGCGCACAAACATGCCGGAACCCGGAATTGCGTCATCTGTGTTGACAATGGTGGTGGTCTGGTAGCGATCGTGCGGCAACTTCGCCGATTTAATCGCTTCTATCAGCGTCGCGTTTTTCTCTTTGGCTGACGTACGACCAGCAATATGTTGTAGCACTCGCACTTTTCCCGCTAACTGCGCGCTGTTCCAGGTTTTGTAGCTAAACTGATCTTTATCAAGCACCAACTCGCCACGATCGGTAATGCCAATCGGCGGTACTCGCTGGCCGGTTTCGAACTGATGTGCGGAGGCCATCATCGGCAGCAGCAGGCAGGTGAGGGCCAGAATCTTGCGTAGAGTCATGGTGTTTCCTTCTTATGATATGCAGGTGATCCGACCACTTGGGTCTGACTTTTAATCATATGTGCTATTTATCGAAAATCCCGCAAGTGTGATGCCAGTTTGCGGACAAGCGCACAAATCATATGAAAAATGAATGCTTATACTAAAGATTCTGATTAGGCGAAAAGATAATTCTGAATAATTGTAACGTTACGGTAAAAAAACTCATACAGGCTGGAAACATTACCGCAGTAGTCTATAGTCATTAGGCATTAAAATTTGCGCCTCATAATAGTTGGACCGATTGTGGTACCGCAAAGGCGTAATACTCAGCAGGAGACAACAATGAAAATTTTCCAACGGTACAACCCACTGCAAGTGGCGAAGTACGTGAAGATCCTGTTTCGTGGACGGTTATACATCAAGGATGTTGGCGCTTTTGAATTTGATAAGGGTAAAATTCTTATCCCAAAAGTGAAGGATAAACTGCATTTATCAGTGATGTCCGAAGTAAACCGTCAGGTTATGCGTCTGCAAACAGAGATGGCTTAACCAAAGTGCTATGCAGTAATAAGACGGCTCCTGATTCAGGAGCCGTTGATGTTTCTGAGGTTATGCGACGTTTTCTTCTTTATCTTTGTCTTTATCTTTAGCGTCAGTCAGTTTTGGCGAAAGGACGGTGGCTTTGCTGTCGATCCGCGTTACCAGCAGCTGGTCGATGCGGTAGTTATCGATATCCACCACTTCAAATTTGTAGCCGGCGAATTTCACCGAATCAGTGCGTTTGGGGATCTTACGCAGCATAAACATCATAAAGCCGCCAATGGTTTCGTAATTGCCTGACTGCGGGAACTCGTCAATATCCAGTACACGCATCACGTCATCAATCGGTGTTCCACCATCGATTAGCCATGAGTTCTCATCACGCGCCACAATCTGCTCTTCCAGACCCTGACCAACCAGATCGCCCATCAGTGTGGTCATCACGTCGTTGAGGGTGATTATCCCCACCACCAGCGCGTATTCATTCATGATTACTGCAAAGTCTTCGCCCGCAGTTTTAAAACTTTCCAGCGCCTCAGAAAGGGTCAGCGTGTCTGGCACGATCAGCGTGTTGCGAATTTGGACGCCACTGTTCAGCGCCAGGCTTTGATTGGCCAGCACGCGGTTAAGCAGATCTTTCGAATCCACATAGCCGATGATGTGGTCGATATCTTCAGTACAGACGAGGAATTTTGAGTGCGGATGTTCCGCCACTTTATTCTTCAGACTTTGCTCGTCTTCGTGGAGATCGAACCAGATGACGTTCTCACGCGGAGTCATAGACGACGGGACAGTACGGGATTCAAGCTCGAACACGTTTTCAATCAGTTCATGCTCTTGTTTACGTAATACCCCCGCCAGCGCCCCCGCTTCTACTACCGCGTAAATATCATCAGAAGTGATGTCATCCTTGCGCACCATCGGCAGTTTAAAGATACGGAAGATCATGTTCGCCAGGCCGTTGAAGAACCACACCAGCGGGGTGCAGACGTACAGGCAGAAGCGCATCGGGTTGATGATACGCAAAGCCACAGCTTCTGGCGCAATCATACCGATGCGTTTCGGGGTTAAATCCGCAAACAGGATAAACATGCCAGTCACTAACGAGAAAGAGAGAATAAAGCTCAGTTGCTCAGAGAGCTCTGCCGACATATAGCGGGAGAACAGGCTGTTAAAAGCCGGGGAGAACGCTGCATCACCGACGATACCGCCGAGAATCGCCACTGCGTTCAGACCGATTTGTACCACGGTAAAGAACATGCCGGGATTTTCCTGCATATTCATAACGCGTTGGGCATTTATATTGCCTTCATCAGCCAGCAGTTTAAGTTTGATTTTGCGTGAGGCGGCAAGCGAGATCTCAGACATCGAGAAGAACGCACTTACAGCGATCAAGCAGAGTATGACTAAAATACTGTTTAACATATCTTATCTAACCGTTCAGGTCAGATCCTCGGAAGGGGAAGTTGATTAATTTGTGTGAAATACACATTGAAAGCCGATTCGAAGAGAGTGAACCGGCATTTTCAGAGGCTAGTATAGCGTAAGGTACTGTAAAGTCGCCAGAGGGTTAAATTTTTGTCTCATTTCACTTTGGGGCCACCTTTTAATACTACACTTCAGGCGGCAGACAAACGCCTATTCCGCCAATTCCGCAATAGCCATAAGGGTTTTTATGTAGATACTGTTGGTGGTCATCTTCGGCATAATAGAACGGTGTGGCGTTAGCAATCTCGGTGGTTATCTGGCGATCGTCATCGGCGGCGAGCATTGCGGCCTGAAAACGTTCCAGACTTGCGCGGGCGGCGGCATCCTGTTCTGGCGTCAGCGGGTAAATCGCGGAACGGTACTGCGTGCCGTGATCATTACCTTGACGCATCCCTTGTGCAGGATCGTGGTTTTCCCAGAAAACCTGCAACAGTTGTTCATAGCTGATTACCGACGGATCGTAAACCACTCGCACCGCTTCGGCGTGGCCGGTCTCACCGGAACACACTTCCCGATAAGTCGGGTTTGGCGTGTAACCGCCAGTGTAGCCTGCGGCAGTGCTGTAAACACCGGGAAGTTGCCAGAAAAGGCGTTCAACGCCCCAGAAACAGCCCATCGCAAAAATGGCGATCTCCATTCCCTCAGGCACATTTGTCATTGAGTGACCGTTGACCGCATGCAGCGTAGCTACGGGCATCGGGGTATTCCGTCCAGGAAGGGCATCGGTGGGGGAAACCAGATGCTTTTTATCAAATAAACTCATGGTGTCGTTCTCCCGAAAGTCGGTCATAGGGGTTTAGGTTGTAACAAGGGACGTATTTGCACACAATAACCCCCGTGAATGGGTCTAAAGTAAAACATAAGTAATATTTGGGGTTTAGTCTGCTTTTTAATCCATATTGCTGGATTATTGTTAAGCCGTTTAACGGAGTTCCAGGGGCAGGAATAAAGGATATTCAGGAGAAAATGTGCGCTATATCCGACAGTTATGCTGTGTAAGCTTACTCTGCTTTAGTGGTTCTGCCATCGCCGCGAATGTCCGTCTACAGGTGGAAGGGTTATCGGGACAGCTGGAAAAAAACGTTCGTGCACAGCTTTCTACGATTCAAAGTGATGAAGTGACGCCAGACCGGCGCTTTCGCGCACGTGTTGATGACGCCATTCGGGAAGGTCTAAAAGCACTGGGCTATTACCAGCCAACAATTGAATTTGATCTCCAGCCACCGCCAAAGAAAGGACGGCAGGTGCTGGTTGCTAAAGTTACACCGGGTGTACCCGTATTGATTGGCGGCACCGATGTTGTCTTGCGCGGCGGTGCGCGAACCGATAAAGACTATTTGAAGTTGCTGGATACTCGCCCGGCTATAGGTACGGTGCTAAACCAGGGCGATTATGAAAATTTCAAAAAGTCCTTAACCAGCATTGCGTTGCGTAAAGGTTATTTCGATAGCGAATTTACCAAAGCGCAGCTGGGCATTGCGCTCGGCCTGCATAAAGCCTTCTGGGATATTGATTACAACAGTGGCGAACGTTACCGCTTTGGGCATGTCACTTTTGAAGGTTCGCAAATTCGCGACGAGTACCTGCAAAACCTGGTACCGTTCAAAGAAGGCGATGAATACGAGTCAAAAGATCTGGCGGAACTGAACCGTCGCCTTTCCGCGACTGGCTGGTTTAATTCGGTGGTAGTGGCGCCGCAATTTGATAAAGCGCGCGAAACGAAAGTATTACCGTTGACGGGCGTGGTTTCGCCGCGAACAGAAAACACCATCGAAACCGGGGTCGGTTACTCTACGGACGTGGGACCGCGCGTGAAAGCGACGTGGAAAAAGCCGTGGATGAACTCATACGGTCACAGTCTGACTACCAGTACCAGTATTTCCGCGCCGGAACAGACCCTCGACTTCAGCTATAAAATGCCGCTGCTGAAGAATCCGTTAGAACAATATTATTTGGTGCAGGGCGGTTTTAAGCGTACTGACCTGAATGACACCGAATCCGATTCCACTACCCTGGTCGCTTCCCGCTACTGGGATCTTTCCAGCGGCTGGCAGCGCGCCATTAACCTACGCTGGAGTCTCGACCACTTTACTCAGGGTGAAATTACTAACACCACAATGCTGTTTTATCCAGGTGTGATGATTAGCCGGACGCGATCACGCGGCGGCCTGATGCCGACCTGGGGCGACTCGCAACGCTACTCTATCGACTATTCCAACACAGCCTGGGGATCGGATGTCGATTTCTCCGTTTTCCAGGCACAGAACGTCTGGATCCGCACACTGTACGATCGCCATCGCTTTGTTACGCGCGGCACGTTGGGCTGGATTGAAACCGGTGACTTCGACAAAGTACCGCCGGATCTGCGTTTCTTCGCCGGGGGCGACCGCAGTATTCGCGGCTATAAATACAAATCTATTGCGCCGAAATATGACAATGGTGACCTGAAAGGGGCATCAAAGCTAATTACCGGATCACTGGAGTACCAGTACAACGTGACCGGAAAATGGTGGGGCGCGGTGTTTGTCGATAGCGGTGAAGCGGTGAGTGATATTCGCCGCAGCGACTTCAAAACCGGCACCGGGGTTGGCGTGCGCTGGGAATCGCCGGTCGGGCCGATCAAGCTCGATTTTGCCGTACCGGTCGCGGATAAAGATGAGCACGGGTTACAGTTTTACATCGGTCTGGGGCCAGAATTATGAGTTTATGGAAAAAAATCAGCCTCGGCGCGGTTATCGTCATCTTATTACTGCTGGGCTCGGTGGCATTTCTGGTCGGCACCACCAGCGGCTTGCATCTGGTATTTAAAGCGGCGGATCGCTGGGTGCCAGGGCTGGACATTGGCAAGGTCACTGGCGGCTGGCGCGACCTTACCCTGTCTGACGTTCGTTATGAGCAGCCAGGTGTGGCGGTAAAAGCGGGCAATCTGCATCTGGCCGTTGGGCTGGATTGTCTGTGGAACAGCAGCGTTTGTGTTAACGATCTGGCGCTGAAAGATATTCAGGTCAACATCGACAGCAAAAAAATGCCTCCTTCTGAGCAGGTTGAAGAAGAGGAAGATAGCGGGCCGCTGGATCTCTCCACGCCGTATCCCATCACTCTGACGCGCGTGGCGCTGGATAACGTCAACATCAAAATTGATGACACTACGGTGTCGGTGATGGACTTCACCTCCGGCCTGAACTGGCAGGAGAAAACCCTGACCCTGAAACCGACGTTGCTGAAAGGCTTGCTGATTGCCTTGCCGAAAGTGGCGGACGTGGCGCAGGAAGAAGTGGTCGAACCGAAGATTGAAAATCCGCAGCCGGATGAAAAGCCGCTCGGCGAAACGCTGAAAGATCTCTTTTCTCGCCCGGTATTGCCGGAAATGACCGACGTGCATTTGCCGCTCAACCTGAACATTGAAGAGTTTAAAGGCGAGCAACTGCGCGTGACAGGCGACACGGATATCACCGTGAGCACCATGCTGCTGAAAGTGAGCAGCATCGACGGCAATACCAAACTGGATGCGCTGGATATTGACTCTAACCAGGGGATTGTCAATGCCAGCGGTACGGCACAATTGTCCAACAACTGGCCGGTGGATATCACCCTCAACAGCACTTTGAATGTGGAGCCGTTGAAAGGTGAAAAGGTGAAGCTGAAAGTGGGCGGCGCGCTGCGCGAACAGCTGGAGATAGGCGTTAACCTTTCCGGCCCGGTGGATATGGATTTACGCGCCCAGACGCGGCTGGCGGAAGCTGGATTACCGCTCAACGTGGAAGTGAACAGTAAACAACTTTACTGGCCGTTCACTGGTGAGAAGCAATATCAGGCGGATGACCTGAAACTGAAACTCACCGGCAAAATGACCGATTACACGCTGTCTATGCGTACGGCGGTGAAAGGGCAGGAGATCCCGCCAGCGACCATTACCCTTGATGCGAAAGGGAATGAACAGCAGGTCAATCTCGATAAACTCACCGTTGCGGCGCTGGAAGGAAAAACCGAGCTGAAGGCGCTGCTCGACTGGCAGCAGGCCATTAGTTGGCGCGGCGAATTGACGTTCAACGGCATTAATACGGCGAAAGAGTTCCCGGATTGGCCATCGAAACTCAATGGTTTGATCAAAACGCGCGGTAGCCTGTACGGCGGCACCTGGCAGATGGACGTGCCAGAGTTGAAGCTGACCGGCAACGTCAAACAGAACAAAGTGAACGTTGAGGGAACGCTGAAAGGCAACAGTTATATGCAGTGGATGATCCCAGGTCTGCATCTGGAACTGGGGCCAAACAGTGCCGAAGTGAAAGGCGAGCTGGGGGTGAAAGATCTCAATCTTGACGCCACGATCAACGCGCCTGGTCTGGATAACGCGCTGCCAGGACTTGGCGGTACAGCGAAAGGGCTGGTGAAAGTTCGCGGTACGGTGGAAGCGCCGCAGTTGCTGGCGGATATCACCGCGCGCGGCTTGCGCTGGCAGGAACTTTCTGTGTCGCAGGTTCGCGTGGAAGGTGACATCAAATCCACCGATCAGATTGCGGGTAAACTCGACGTGCGCGTTGAGCAAATCTCGCAACCGGATGTGAATATCAACCTCGTTACTCTGAATGCGAAAGGCAGCGAAAAGCAGCACGAGTTACAGTTGCGGATTCAGGGCGAACCGGTTTCCGGGCAGCTTAATCTGGCAGGTAGCTTTGATCGCAAAGAAGAACGCTGGAAGGGAACACTTAGCAATACGCGCTTCCAGACGCCGGTCGGACCGTGGTCGCTGACGCGTGATATCGCGCTGGACTACCGCAATCAGGAGCAAAAAATCAGCATTGGGCCACACTGCTGGCTTAACCCGAATGCGGAACTGTGCGTGCCGCAAACCATTGATGCCGGGGCTGAAGGGCGTGCGGTGGTGAATCTCAACCGCTTCGACCTGGCCATGCTGAAACCGTTTATGCCGGAAACTACTCAGGCCAGCGGTATCTTCACGGGTAAAGCAGACGTTGCCTGGGACACCACCAAAGAGGGGCTGCCGCAGGGCAGTATCACTCTTTCGGGGCGTAACGTGCAGGTGACGCAAACCGTCAACGATGCGGCGCTACCGGTGGCGTTTCAGACGCTGAACCTATCGGCAGAGCTGCGGAATAATCGCGCTGAGCTGGGCTGGACCATCCGTCTGACCAATAACGGCCAGTTTGATGGTCAGGTGCAGGTGACCGATCCGCAAGGCCGCCGGAATCTTGGCGGCAACGTCAACATCCGCAATTTTAACCTCGCAATGGTGAACCCCATCTTTACGCGTGGTGAAAAAGCCGCGGGGATGGTGAGCGCTAACCTACGTCTGGGCGGTGATGTGCAAAGCCCGCAATTGTTTGGTCAGCTACAGGTCACGGGCGTGGATATCGACGGCAACTTTATGCCATTTGATATGCAGCCGAGTCAGCTTGCGGTCAATTTTAACGGTATGCGCTCGACGCTTGCGGGGACCGTGAGGACTCAGCAGGGTGACATCTACCTGAACGGTGATGCTGACTGGAGCCAGATTGAAAACTGGCGGGCGCGGGTAACGGCGAAAGGCAGTAAGGTCCGGATCACCGTACCACCGATGGTGCGAATGGATGTGTCGCCTGACATCGTATTCGAAGCGACACCAAGCCTGTTTACCCTTGATGGTCGCGTGGATGTACCGTGGGCGCGCATTGTGGTGCACGATCTGCCGGAAAGTGCGGTGGGTGTCTCAAGCGATGTGGTGATGCTCAACGATAACCTGCAACCGGAGGAGACGAAAACCGCGTCAATTCCGATCAACAGCAACCTGATTGTCCACGTCGGCAATAACGTGCGCATTGATGCCTTTGGCCTGAAGGCGCGGCTGACGGGCGATCTCAACGTCGTACAGGACAAACAAGGCCTGGGCCTGAACGGGCAAATTAACATCCCTGAAGGGCGCTTCCATGCATATGGCCAGGATCTGATTGTGCGCAAAGGCGAGCTGCTGTTCTCTGGTCCACCGGATCAACCGTATCTCAATATCGAAGCCATTCGTAACCCGGATGCAACAGAAGATGACGTAATCGCTGGTGTTCGTGTCACCGGGCTGGCGGATGAGCCGAAAGCGGAGATCTTCTCTGACCCGGCGATGTCACAACAGGCTGCATTGTCTTACTTGTTGCGTGGACAAGGGCTGGAGAGCGATCAGAGCGACAGCGCGGCGATGACTTCGATGCTGATTGGTCTGGGGGTTGCGCAAAGTGGTCAGATTGTGGGTAAAATCGGCGAGACATTTGGTGTAAGTAATTTAGCGCTCGACACCGAAGGGGTAGGTGATTCTTCCCAGGTGGTGGTCAGCGGCTATGTATTACCAGGCTTACAAGTGAAATACGGCGTGGGGATATTTGACTCTATAGCAACACTCACGTTACGTTATCGCCTGATGCCGAAGCTATATCTGGAAGCCGTGTCTGGTGTAGATCAGGCACTGGATTTGCTCTATCAGTTCGAGTTTTAGCTATGCGAATATTTGTCTACGGCAGTTTACGTCACAAACAAGGCAACAGCCACTGGATGACAAATGCCCAGTTGCTGGGCGATTTCAGTATCGATAACTACCAGTTGTATAGCCTGGGCCACTATCCAGGCGCAGTTCCGGGAAACGGAACGGTACATGGTGAAGTTTATCGTATTGACAACGCCACGCTGGCCGAACTTGATGCCTTGCGCACCAGGGGCGGTGAATACGCGCGCCAGTTGATTCAGACGCCGTACGGGAGTGCATGGATGTACGTTTATCAACGACCCGTCGATGGATTAACGCTGATTGAAAGCGGCGACTGGTTAGACAGGGATCAGTCATAATATAAACACGCCACCTTCGGGTGGCGTTGTTTTTTGCGATGTATCTCGCGATTTTTTTGTAACTTTCACATCTTTTGCTTTTCTCTCCGAGCCGCTTTCCATATCTGCAATCGCATAAAAAACTCTGCTGGCGTTCACAAATGTGCAGGGGTAAAACGGGGGCACGCTTTGAACGGTGAGTATGAGTGAGGTCGGCTAACTTCCAGCAAGTGGCTATGAACAGCAAAATGGTGGTCGAGTTTAGCTTGTTCTTACCGTTCAAGCCTTGCAACCGCTAAGAATAATGATAGGGGAATAGAGAGTTTATTTATCGCGGGCATAAAAAAACCCTTACTAACCGAAGCCCGGCGTTCAGGGTTATTGCGCTATACTCGTCATACTTCAAGTTGCATGTGCTGCGACTTGAATTATTTAGAGTATATAAGAACTTATTTATTCTTTGCGCGCTCGAAGGAAGCAACGATTTCAGCTTTAGCGGCTTCAGCGTTTTCCCAACCTTCAACTTTCACCCACTTGCCTTTTTCGAGGTCTTTGTAGTGCTCGAAGAAGTGAGCGATCTGAGCTTTCAGCAGCTCCGGCAGATCGTTAACGTCTTTGATGTGATCGTATTCTTTGCTCAGTTTGCTGTGCGGAACAGCAACCAGTTTCGCATCTTCACCAGCTTCGTCGGTCATTTTCAGAACGCCAACCGGACGGCAACGGATCACAGAACCCGGCTGCAGCGGGTACGGAGTCGGGACCAGAACGTCAACCGGGTCACCGTCCAGAGACAGAGTGTGGTTGATATAGCCGTAGTTGCACGGATAGAACATCGCGGTGGACATGAAGCGGTCAACGAACAGTGCGCCGCTCTCTTTGTCGATTTCGTATTTGATCGGATCAGCGTTAGCCGGGATTTCGATAACAACGTAGATGTCTTCCGGCAGATCTTTACCCGCAGGGACGTTGAGTAAGCTCATGTCTGTTTCCTTTAAAATATGTGGCAAACAAGTGCCGAGTATTATAGCCAACTCGCGCCGAATGTCTTCGCTTGTTTTCGCCCTCATTTTCCTTTTTCGCCAGTTTTAAGACGGTTCGCAGAGCTGGAAAATCCATAACCGTAGCCGCATTTTTCATAGTGATATGAAAGCGATTACAAACTTGTGATTAACGATGTATTTACTTTTTTGAAGTGTGATGTAACGCAATCTGTTACAGAACCAATTGTCTATAGTTTTTTCGCGAACATCTTTTCACCAATAATAATCACCCCGACGAGGACAACCCTATGTGGAAACGCTTACTTGTAGTCTCTGCAGTCTCGGCAGCCATGTCGTCTATGGCGTTGGCCGCTCCTTTAACCGTAGGATTTTCGCAGGTTGGATCCGAATCCGGCTGGCGCGCAGCAGAAACTAATGTGGCGAAAAGTGAGGCCGAAAAACGCGGTATCACACTGAAAATTGCCGATGGTCAGCAAAAGCAGGAAAACCAGATTAAAGCAGTGCGTTCCTTTGTCGCGCAGGGGGTAGATGCCATCTTTATCGCCCCGGTGGTTGCAACGGGTTGGGAACCTGTTTTGAAAGAAGCAAAGGAAGCCGAAATTCCGGTCTTTTTGCTTGACCGTTCCATCGACGTGAAAGACAAATCTCTCTATATGACCACCGTCACCGCCGACAACATCCTCGAAGGCAAGTTGATCGGTGACTGGCTGGTCAAAGAGGTCAATGGCAAACCGTGTAACGTGGTTGAGTTACAGGGCACCGTTGGGGCCAGCGTCGCCATTGACCGTAAGAAAGGCTTTGCTGAAGCCATTAAGAATGCGCCAAATATCAAAATTATCCGCTCGCAGTCCGGTGACTTCACCCGCAGTAAAGGCAAAGAAGTCATGGAGAGCTTTATCAAAGCGGAAAACAACGGCAAAAACATCTGCATGGTTTACGCTCATAACGACGACATGGTGATTGGCGCAATTCAGGCAATTAAAGAAGCTGGCCTGAAACCGGGCAAAGATATCCTGACAGGCTCTATCGACGGCGTGCCGGACATCTACAAAGCGATGATTGATGGCGAAGCGAACGCCAGCGTTGAACTGACGCCAAACATGGCGGGACCCGCCTTTGACGCGCTGGAGAAATATAAAAAAGACGGCACCATGCCTGAAAAGCTGACGCTGACCAAGTCCACCCTTTACCTGCCTGATACCGCAAAAGAAGAGTTAGAGAAGAAGAAAAACATGGGGTATTGAGACGTATCAGGCATTAATGCCTGATACCGACTCGTAGGCCGGATAAGGCATTTACGCCGCATCCGGCAGTTGTGCACTGGTGGCTGATGCGACGCTGGCGCGTCTTATCAGGCCTGGCTGGAGCACGCTTTACTTCGGGGGAAACCATGACGACCGACCAACACCAGGAAATCCTCCGCACCGAAGGATTAAGCAAATTTTTCCCTGGCGTCAAAGCGTTAGATAACGTTGATTTCAGCCTGCGCCGTGGTGAAATCATGGCGCTACTCGGTGAAAACGGAGCTGGTAAATCAACGTTAATCAAAGCACTTACCGGCGTTTACCATGCCGATCGCGGCACCATCTGGCTGGAAGGTCAGGTTATTTCACCGAAAAACACCGCCCACGCACAGCAGCTCGGCATCGGCACTGTCTATCAGGAAGTTAACCTGCTACCCAATATGTCGGTCGCTGATAATCTATTCATCGGCCGCGAACCTAAGCGTTTCGGCCTGCTACGACGTAAAGAGATGGAAAAGCGCGCCACCGAACTGATGGCATCTTACGGTTTCTCCCTCGACGTGCGTGAACCGCTCAACCGCTTTTCAGTCGCGATGCAGCAAATCGTCGCCATTTGTCGGGCCATCGATCTCTCCGCCAAAGTGCTGATCCTCGATGAACCCACCGCCAGTCTCGACACTCAGGAAGTAGAGTTGCTGTTTGGCCTGATGCGCCAGCTGCGCGATCGCGGCGTCAGCCTGATCTTCGTTACTCACTTTCTCGATCAGGTCTATCAGGTCAGCGATCGGATCACCGTCTTACGCAACGGCAGCTTTGTTGGCTGTCGGGAAACCCGCGAGCTGCCACAAATCGAACTGGTGAAAATGATGCTGGGGCGTGAGCTGGATACTCATGCGCTACAGCGTGCCGGAAGAACATTGCTTAGTGACAATCCTGTTGCAGCATTTAAAGGTTACGGCAAGAAAGGAACGATCGCGCCGTTTGATCTGGAAGTACGTCCCGGTGAGATCGTCGGTCTGGCAGGTCTGCTGGGATCAGGACGTACCGAAACCGCCGAAGTGATCTTCGGTATCAAACCAGCCGATAGCGGCACGGCGTTGATCAAAGGCAAACCGCAAACCCTGCAATCGCCACATCAGGCTTCGGTACTGGGCATCGGCTTTTGCCCGGAAGACAGGAAAACCGATGGCATTATCGCCGCCGCCTCGGTGCGGGAAAATATCATCCTCGCTCTCCAGGCCCAGCGCGGCTGGCTACGGCCGATTTCCCGTAAAGAACAGCAAGAGATTGCCGAACGCTTTATCCGCCAGCTTGGCATTCGTACGCCTTCCAGCGAACAACCGATTGAATTTCTCTCCGGCGGCAATCAGCAAAAAGTGTTGCTCTCACGCTGGCTGCTGACTCGTCCGCAATTTCTGATCCTCGATGAACCAACGCGTGGCATTGACGTTGGCGCCCATGCCGAGATCATTCGCCTGATTGAAACGCTGTGCGCTGACGGTCTGGCGCTGCTGGTGATCTCCTCCGAACTGGAAGAACTGGTGGGCTATGCCGATCGGGTGATTATCATGCGCGATCGCAAACAGGTGGCGGAGATCCCGCTGGCAGAGCTTTCCGTTCCGGCGATCATGAACGCCATTGCGGCGTAAGGAGAACAGTGTGATGCCTCAATCTCTCCCGGATACCGCGTCGTCGAAAAAGCGCTTTCGCTGGCCGACGGGGATGCCGCAGTTGGTGGCGCTGTTGCTGGTGCTGGTGGTCGACAGCCTGGTGGCACCGCATTTCTGGCAGGTTGTGCTTCAGGATGGCCGCCTGTTCGGTAGCCCCATCGACATTCTTAATCGCTCCGCTCCCGTTGCGTTACTGGCGATTGGTATGACGCTGGTGATCGCCACCGGTGGCATCGATCTCTCTGTGGGGGCGGTGATGGCTATCGCCGGAGCCACAACGGCTGCGATGACGGTCGCGGGGTTCAGCCTGCCAATTGTTTTGTTAAGCGCCCTGGGTACCGGCATTCTGGCTGGATTGTGGAACGGCATACTGGTGGCGATCCTCAAAATTCAGCCGTTTGTTGCCACTTTGATCCTGATGGTCGCCGGACGTGGTGTTGCGCAATTGATTACCTCCGGGCAGATCGTCACGTTCAACTCGCCGGATCTCTCATGGTTCGGCAGCGGATCGCTATTGTTCCTGCCAACGCCGGTCATTATCGCTGTGCTGACGCTTCTCTTCTTCTGGCTGTTGACCCGCAAAACGGCGCTGGGGATGTTTATTGAAGCCGTTGGCATCAACATTCGGGCGGCAAAAAATGCCGGAGTCAACACACGAATCATCGTCATGCTCACTTATGTGTTGAGCGGGCTGTGTGCGGCGATCGCGGGCATTATCGTGGCGGCGGATATTCGCGGTGCCGATGCCAACAACGCCGGATTATGGCTGGAGTTGGACGCCATTCTCGCGGTGGTGATTGGCGGTGGATCGCTGATGGGTGGGCGCTTTAACCTGCTGCTCTCGGTGGTGGGGGCGCTGATTATTCAGGGGATGAACACCGGAATTTTACTCTCGGGCTTTCCGCCAGAGATGAACCAGGTGGTGAAAGCGGTGGTGGTGCTTTGCGTGCTGATTGTCCAGTCGCAACGCTTTATCAGTCTGATTAAAGGAGTGCGTAGCCGTGATAAAACGTAACCTGCCGCTTATGATCACCATCGGCGTCTTTGTGCTGGGCTATCTCTACTGCCTGACGCAGTTTCCCGGTTTTGCTTCCACGCGCGTGATCTGCAATATCCTGACCGATAATGCCTTTCTTGGCATCATTGCCGTCGGTATGACCTTTGTGATCCTCTCCGGCGGGATCGATCTCTCCGTCGGTTCGGTGATCGCCTTTACCGGCGTGTTTCTGGCAAAAGTGATTGGCGATTTCGGCCTCTCGCCGCTGCTGGCGTTTCCACTGGTGCTGGTGATGGGCTGTGCCTTCGGCGCATTTATGGGGCTTCTGATCGACGCTCTGAAGATCCCGGCGTTCATCATTACCCTGGCGGGAATGTTCTTTTTGCGCGGCGTCAGCTATCTCGTTTCGGAAGAGTCGATCCCGATAAACCATCCAATTTATGACACGCTTTCAAGCCTGGCGTGGAAAATCCCCGGCGGTGGTCGCTTAAGCGCGATGGGGCTGCTGATGCTGGCGGTGGTGGTTATCGGCATATTCCTCGCGCATCGTACGCGTTTTGGTAATCAGGTATACGCCATTGGCGGCAACGCAACGTCGGCAAACCTGATGGGAATTTCTACTCGCAGCACTACTATTCGCATTTATATGCTCTCTACCGGATTGGCGACACTGGCAGGAATTGTCTTCTCGATTTATACCCAGGCCGGATACGCCCTGGCGGGTGTAGGTGTGGAACTGGACGCTATCGCGTCGGTGGTGATTGGCGGTACACTTTTGAGCGGTGGCGTTGGAACGGTATTAGGGACGCTTTTTGGTGTGGCGATTCAGGGACTGATCCAGACTTACATAAACTTTGACGGCACGCTGAGCTCATGGTGGACGAAAATCGCCATCGGCATTTTGTTATTCATTTTTATTGCCTTACAGCGTGGGTTAACGGTGTTGTGGGAGAATCGTCAGAGTTCGCCAGTAATAAGAGTGAGTCCGGAAATTAGACTAAAAGAATAAATTTAACTGATATATAAGGATATTTTTATGTGGGCAAAGGAAGGCGAGGATTTAAGTACAACATGCAAAAACTGTGGTGTGGCTGTTTTACCACCTGACGATTATTGTAAAAGTTGTGCGGATAAAAAACTTACGGGAATTGGCGGTTGGTTGTATTTACCTGCTATTTCTTTAGTGCTGGTGATTATTTCGAGCATCTATTCTTTTATACAAACATGGGGGCTTGTTCAGGGCAATCAGGAAGAACCGCTCAGAACTCTGCTGTATCTGGAAGTGGTTGGATTTGCCATGGTATTTCTGTTGGTAAGTTATACTACTTTTTTGTTTTTTAAAAAGAAACGCCAGCTTCCGCACTACTATATTGCCCTTCTTCTGTCTCTCTTCGTATTTAATGTTGCTGATATTTGGGGAGCAGTACAGTTTCTTCATGCCACAATTGAGCCTTTAGACGCATGGGGTGTGCTGAAAAATATCATTCATATGGCGATCTGGATTCCCTATTTCCGTGTCTCTAAACGAGTCAAATTAACCTTTGTTAATTGAGGCTTGAAAACGCCGGACTGCTCCGGCGTTTACTCATTTACGCGTCCGGGAACTCACGGATAAAGCGTTCGACATCTTCAACCATATGGTCGTTGCCGACGAAGAACGAACGGCGCTGGTGCAGGGTTTCCGGGATGATATCCAGAATACGCTCTTTGCCATCGCTCGCTTTACCGCCCGCTTGTTCCGCCAGGAATGCCATCGGGTTGCACTCATACAGCAAACGCAGTTTACCGTCCGGGTGGCTGGCAGTGCTTGGGTAGAGATAAATGCCGCCTTTCAGCAGGTTACGGTGGAAATCCGCGACCAGCGAGCCGATATAACGTGAGGTATACGGACGGTTGGTAGATTTATCTTCTTCCTGGCAGAATTTAATGTACTTCTTCACCCCGTTCGGAAACTTAATGTAGTTCCCTTCGTTGATAGAGTAGGTTTTTCCTTTCTCCGGGAAGCGCATCCGTTCCTGGCACAGGCAGAAAACGCCGAGCGAAGGATCGTAAGTAAAGGCGTGAACACCGCATCCGGTGGTGTAAACCAGCATGGTAGAGGAGCCGTATACCACGTAACCTGCAGCAACCTGTTTGTTACCAGGCTGGAGGAAATCTTCTTCCGTTACCGGCGTGCCGACCGGTGTAACGCGACGGTAAATGGAGAAAATGGTACCGACAGAGACGTTAACATCGATGTTGGACGAGCCATCCAGCGGATCCATCAGCACAACGTATTTTGCGTGTTCACAACCTTCAAAGACGACAATCTCATCTTCTTCTTCGGATGCAATGCCCGCAACAATATCGCGTGCTTTCAGTGCGGCTTTCAGTTTTTCATTAGCGAACAAGTCGAGTTTTTGTTGAACCTCGCCCTGCACGTTCTCAGCACCGCTGGCACCCAGGATATCAACCAGTCCAGCTTTGTTGATATCGCGATGAATAATCTTGGCGCCCAGTTTTATTGCCGATAGCAAAGCAGTGAGCTCACCGGTAGCATGAGAAAACTCGTGCTGCTTTTCGACAATAAATTCACCTAACGTTTTCATAAAACTTTCCCTGCAATGTTTATGGAGTAAAGCGACCGCAATAATCTTAACAAATAATCTCAATGTTGCGCTCAGGTGAATCGCGCCAGCAAATTACGGATTATCCTGAAATGCGTTTCTCTGTTGCCCGACATATGCGTAAAATGAACGGTAGATTAAAAAAGGATAGTGACGTATGCGCATTCATATATTAGGAATTTGTGGCACGTTTATGGGCGGTCTGGCGATTCTGGCGCGTCAGTTGGGCCATGAAGTAACGGGGTCGGACGCCAATGTGTATCCGCCGATGAGCACCTTACTTGAGAAGCAAGGCATTGAACTGATTCAGGGTTATGATGCCAACCAGCTCGATCCTCAGCCAGATCTGGTGATTATTGGCAACGCCATGACCCGTGGAAATCCGTGTGTGGAAGCGGTACTGGAAAAAAACATTCCATATATGTCAGGTCCGCAGTGGTTGCACGATTTTGTGCTGCGCGACCGCTGGGTGCTGGCCGTTGCCGGTACACACGGTAAAACCACCACGGCGGGAATGGCGACCTGGATTCTGGAACAGTGCGGCTATAAACCAGGTTTTGTGATCGGTGGAGTACCGGGGAACTTTGACGTTTCTGCACGCCTGGGCGAAAGCGACTTCTTTGTTATCGAAGCAGACGAGTATGACTGCGCCTTCTTCGACAAACGCTCTAAGTTTGTTCATTACTGCCCGCGAACGCTGATCCTCAATAACCTTGAGTTCGACCACGCCGATATCTTCGACGACCTGAAAGCGATTCAGAAACAATTCCACCATCTGGTGCGTATTGTTCCTGGTCAGGGGCGTATTATCTGGCCGGAAAACGACATCAACCTGAAACAAACCCTGGCGATGGGCTGCTGGAGTGAACAGGAGCTGGTGGGCGAGCAAGGTCACTGGCAGGCGAAAAAGCTGACCACTGACGCTTCCGAATGGGAAGTCTTGCTGGATGGCGAAAAAGTGGGCGAAGTGAAATGGTCGCTGGTGGGCGAACATAATATGCACAATGGTCTGATGGCGATTGCTGCGGCCCGTCATGTTGGCATCGCACCGGCTGATGCTGCTAACGCGCTGGGATTGTTTATCAATGCCCGTCGCCGCCTGGAACTGCGTGGCGAAGCTAACGGCGTGACGGTGTATGACGATTTTGCCCATCACCCAACGGCAATTCTGGCAACGCTGGCGGCGCTGCGCGGCAAAGTTGGCGGTACGGCGCGTATTATTGCCGTGCTTGAGCCGCGTTCCAACACCATGAAGATGGGAGTCTGCAAAGATGATTTGGCACCGTCACTAGGTCGTGCCGATGAAGTCTTCCTGCTGCAACCGTCACATATTCCGTGGCAGGTAGCAGAAGTGGCAGAAGCATGTATTCAGCCTGCGCACTGGAGTGGAGATGTTGATGCGCTGGCAGAAATGGTGGTGAAAACCGCTCAGCCTGGCGACCATATTCTGGTGATGAGCAACGGCGGTTTTGGTGGGATCCATCAGAAACTGCTGGATGGTCTGGCGAAGAAAGCGGAAGTTGCGCAGCAATCCTGAGACGTTTTATCAGGCCTACAGGGGCAACGTGCTTTTGTAGGCCGGATAAGGCGTTCATGCCGCATCCGGCATTTGAGCATAGCGCCTGATGCGACGCTTGACGCGTCTTATCAGGCCTACAGATCTGGCGGTGCTCTGCATCCGGCAAACCCTACTCACATCAACAACGAAAATTACCCTTCGTTCTCTGCCAGCTCGCGCAGATACTGGAAAATCTGGCGTGCGGATTTCGGCGGCTTATTCCCTTCTTTCTCTTTCTTCGCGTTGCGGATCAGAGTTCGCAGCTGCTGACGATCGGCATCTGGCCACAGATTCAATACTTCAGCGATAGCATCATCCCCTTGATCGATCAGACGATCGCGCAGGTTTTCCAGTTTATGGAACAACACCACCTGCTGGTTGTGGCGGTTTTTCAGCTTATCCAGCGCCTGACGGATAGGCTCTACATCGCGTTGGCGCAGCATCTTACCAATGAGCTGCAACTGGCGGCGGCGACCTTCCATCTTAATACGCTGGGCTAACTCAATAGCCGCACGCAGATCCGCATCTAACGGGATCTTATCCAGCGCGTTTTTCCCCAGATCAACAATTTCTGCGCCCAGGCGTTTTAGCTCCTCGGCGTCACGTTTAATTTCACTTTTACTGACCCAGATAATTTCATCGTCTTCGTCTTCGATATCATCACCGGGAACGTCGTCGAGCCAGTCTTCGGGCTGCTTAGTCATGTCAGGCTCCTTAAAAAAAGAGGCTAATGTTACCAGTTAAGATGCGCACTGAAAAACGGTTCTCTGTTAGACTTCAGAGAAACTCTCTACATTATGGCACTTGCAATGAAAGTAATCTCTCAAGTTGAAGCGCAGCGCAAGATTCTGGAAGAAGCAGTTTCGACTGCGCTGGAGTTGGCCTCAGGCAAATCGGACGGTGCGGAAGTTGCCGTCAGCAAGACCACCGGCATTAGCGTTAGCACGCGCTATGGTGAAGTGGAGAATGTCGAATTCAATAGTGATGGCGCGCTGGGGATCACCGTTTATCACCAGAACCGCAAAGGTAGCGCATCATCCACCGATTTAAGCCCGCAGGCTATTGCCCGCACCGTACAGGCGGCGCTGGATATTGCGCGTTACACTTCGCCAGATCCGTATGCAGGCGTGGCAGACAAAGAACTGCTGGCTTTCGACGCGCCGGATCTTGACTTGTTCCACCCCGCAGAAGTTTCTCCGGACGAAGCCATTGAACTGGCGGCCCGTGCTGAACAGGCGGCATTACAGGCGGATAAACGCATTACCAATACCGAAGGTGGCAGCTTTAACAGCCACTACGGTGTCAAAGTTTTTGGCAACAGCCACGGCATGTTGCAGGGTTACTGCTCTACGCGTCATTCGCTCTCCAGCTGTGTAATTGCCGAAGAAAATGGCGATATGGAGCGTGATTATGCCTACACCATTGGCCGCGCGATGAGCGATCTACAAACGCCAGAGTGGGTCGGGGCCGACTGCGCCCGCCGTACTTTATCGCGTCTGTCACCGCGTAAACTCTCCACCATGAAAGCGCCGGTAATTTTTGCCAATGAAGTTGCCACGGGGCTGTTTGGTCATTTGGTTGGCGCGATTGCCGGTGGTGCGGTTTACCGTAAATCCACCTTCCTGCTCGACTCGCTGGGTAAACAAATTCTGCCAGACTGGCTGACCATTGAAGAGCATCCGCATCTGCTGAAAGGGCTGGCATCTACGCCATTCGACAGCGAAGGTGTTCGTACCGAACGTCGTGACATTATTAAAGATGGCATCCTGACTCAGTGGCTGCTGACCAGCTACTCGGCGCGCAAACTGGGGCTGAAAAGCACCGGACATGCGGGCGGTATTCACAACTGGCGCATTGCCGGACAAGGTCTAAGCTTCGAGCAGATGCTCAAAGAGATGGGCACTGGGCTGGTGGTGACGGAATTGATGGGCCAGGGCGTGAGTGCAATTACCGGTGATTATTCCCGTGGTGCGGCGGGCTTCTGGGTAGAAAACGGCGAAATTCAGTATCCGGTTAGCGAAATCACCATCGCAGGTAATTTAAAAGATATGTGGCGCAATATTGTCACCGTCGGTAACGATATTGAAACACGCAGTAATATACAGTGTGGTTCTGTGCTGTTGCCGGAGATGAAAATCGCCGGACAGTAAAAAAACTGGCGCGACCTGCCGCGCTATAAACTAAAAAATTACACAAAATCATTCGCACTGCATCGAGACGGAAAGTGAATGAGGGCCGGGGAGCGTACTCGTAGTACGTGACTCGGGCGAATGAGCTTAGCCGTCGATGAGGCAGTGTGAAGGATGAAGTGTAAATAAAAAAGGAAGTGAGCAATGCGTAAAAGCCTGTTAGCTATTCTTGCAGTCTCCTCGTTGGTATTCAGTTCGGTGTCGTTTGCCGCTGAGCTGGAAGACAATATGGAAACCCTCAACGACAATTTAAAAGTGGTCGAAAAAGCGGATAACGCGGTGCAAGTCAAAGACGCGTTAACCAAAATGCGTGCCGCGGCGCTGGATGCGCAAAAAGCAACGCCGCCGAAGCTGGAAGGAAAATCGCCAGACAGCCCGGAAATGAAAGACTTCCGCCACGGTTTCGACATTCTGGTTGGCCAGATTGACGACGCGCTGAAGCTGGCTAATGAAGGTAAAGTAAAAGAAGCGCAGGCCGCCGCAGAGCAACTGAAAACGACCCGCAATTCATATCACAAGAAGTATCGTTAATTCCTCATTGGGCGGTGAAACGTCGCCGCCCAATGCTCTCCTCTCACTTCGTAAAATCACCGCCAAATCTCTCTTCACTACGGCATATTTCTGCGTGTCGCCGCCATTTTTGCGAGGCGTTTTCCAGAAATGAATGTAATGCATATATAATGCTATAATGCATTACACTTTTCATAATTACCGGAGGCATAATGGCCACACTTAACGTCCGCCTGGATGACAAACTGAAAAATGAGGCTTATGCGGTGCTGGAAAAATTAAATATCACGCCTACCGAAGCCGTACGGCTGCTGTTTCAGTACGTTGCGGAAAATGGGCGAATGCCGGTAAAAACGCTCACTGTCAGTGATAGTGAAGAAGCCTTGTTACGCACTGTCAGGGAACGACTGGCCAACCCACAAGAGGCCATTAAGGTCCGACTGGATGAACTATGAGCTGGCCTTTGATCCGCGAGCGCTGAAAGAGTGGCAAAAACTGGGCGTGACAGTCCGGGAACAATTTAAAAAAAAGCTTGAGGATGTGCTGAAAAGACCGCGCAATCCATCGGCTAAACTGCGGGATTTACCGGACAGCTACAAAATTAAGCTTCGCACTCTGGGATATCGCCTGGTTTATCAGGTTAACGATAAAGAGTTGCTCGTGTTGGTGATAGCTATTGGTAAGAGAGAGAACTCAGCCGTTTATGAAGATGCGGATAAACGGCTGGAAGAGTGATTAACGCAAATGGTGTACCACCTGGTTGCTGCTGCCGCGCCAGATCAGGGAAGGGTCTTTTAAATCCTGCATAAATTTGCCATCAACCAGCACGTTAATCAAATCAACAACCTGCATTTGTGCAGCGTTGAGTTCGTCGAGTTTATACCCTGTCCACACCCAGATGTCTTTACCCGGACATTCGGCACGGATGCGTTGTACCAGTTTCAGAATATCCGGCACGTTTTGCGGATGCAGCGGATCGCCGCCGGAGAGGGAAATGCCCTGGCGTTTGATGCGAGTGTCGTTCAGATCGTTGATGATCTGGTCTTCCATTTCTTTGGTAAATGGCTGACCGGAATTTACCCGCCAGGTGCTTTTGTTATAGCAACCGGGGCATTCATGAACACACCCGGAGACAAACAGGGTGCAACGAGTGCCGGGGCCGTTGACGATGTCGACAGGATAGTATTGATGGAAGTTCATATTTCGCCTGGCTTATCAGTCCGCGTGTAGGCCGGATAAGGCGTTTACGCCGCATCCGGCAATCAACGCCGGATGCGACGCTTTCACATCACATCCGGCATTTGCTTAACGCAGCGTGGAGATCAACCGATCTGCCCATTTCCTAAATGTTTAACGCGGCGCTTAACTTCTTCCTGCTTGCCGGCGTTAAACGGACGCGCATCCGGACTACCTAAATATCCGCACACGCGGCGAGTTACCGACACACGGGAGGTGTCATGGTTACCACATTTCGGACAAGTGAAGCCTTTGCTGGTGCACTCAAACTCGCCGGTAAAGCCACATTCGTAGCATTCATCGATCGGCGTGTTGGTGCCGTAATACGGCACATGCTGATAGCTGTAATCCCAGACATCTTCCAGCGCCTTCAGGTTGTGCTGAATGTTTGGATACTCGCCGTAGCAAATGAAACCACCGTTCGCCAGCGGCGGGTAAGGCGCTTCAAAGTCGATCTTGTCGTACGGGTTCACCTTCTTCTCCACATCAAGGTGGAAACTGTTGGTGTAGTAACCTTTATCGGTCACGCCCGGCACCACGCCAAACTCGGCGGTATCGAGACGGCAGAAGCGGTCGCACAGGTTCTCACTCGGCGTACTGTAGAGGCTGAAACCGTAGCCGGTTTCTTCTTTCCACTGATCCACCGCCTGACGCAGACGTTCAACAATCGCAATACCTTTCGCACGCAGCTGCTCGTTGTCGTAAACATGCTCGCCGCCGAACAGCGCGTTAATGGTTTCGTGGATACCGATGTAACCCAGCGAGATAGACGCTCGACCATTTTTGAAGATTTCAGACACGTCATCGTCTGCATTCAGACGTACGCCGCAGGCACCTTCCATATAGAGGATCGGCGCTACGCGCGCTTTCACGCCTTCCAGACGGGCGATACGGGTCATCAGCGCCTTACGCGCCAGCACCAGACGTTCATCCAGCAGCTTCCAGAAGGTGGCTTCATCACCTTTCGCTTCCAGAGCAATGCGCGGCAGGTTCAGGCTGATCACGCCGAGGTTGTTACGACCATCGTGGATCTGCTCACCGTTTTCGTCTTCCCACACGCCGAGGAAGCTGCGGCAGCCCATCGGGGTTTTAAACGAACCGGTGACTTTCACTACCTGATCGTAGTTCAGGATATCCGGATACATGCGCTTGCTCGCGCACTCCAGCGCCAGTTGTTTGATGTCGTAGTTCGGATCGCCCACTTTATGGTTCAGGCCATCGCGAATTGCGAACACCAGTTTCGGGAACACGGCGGTTTTACGGTTTTTACCCAGGCCCGCGATACGGTTACGCAGGATAGATTCCTGAATCAGGCGCGATTCCCAGCTGGTACCCAGACCAAAGCCAAAGGTCACAAACGGCGTCTGACCGTTGGCGGTGTGCAGGGTATTTACTTCATATTCCAACGACTGGAATGCGTCGTAGCACTCTTTGATGGTACGAGAGTTAGCGTAACCGTCGACGTCAGGAATGCTCCACTCTTCCGCAGTTTTACGGTGCTTGTTGTAGCTGGCGGTGACAAACGGCGCCAGAACTTCGTCGATACGGTTAATGGTGGTGCCACCATAAATATGGCTGGCGACCTGAGCAATAATTTGCGCAGTTACTGCGGTAGCTGTAGAGATCGACTTCGGCGGTTCAATCTCGGCATTCCCCATCTTAAAGCCTTGCGTCAGCATGCCTTTCAGGTCGATCAACATGCAGTTGAACATTGGGAAGAACGGCGAGTAATCGAGATCGTGGTAGTGGATATCACCACGTTCATGTGCCTGCACCACGTCACGCGGCAGCAGGTGCTGACGTGCATAGTGTTTCGCAACAATCCCGGCCAGCAGGTCACGCTGGGTCGGAATGACTTTACTGTCTTTATTCGCGTTTTCATTGAGCAGCGAGGAATTAGTCTGCTCGACCAGGCCACGGATCTCCTGGTTCAGACGACCGCGTTTTTCACGTTCAATGTCGCGATCGTGACGGTACTCAATATATGCACGGGCCAGTTGTTTGTACGGGCCAGACATCAGTTGGTTTTCAACAGCGGTCTGGATTTCGTTGATATCTACCTGGTTACGTCCCTGCATTTGCTCGCTGACGATAGCGGCAACAGTGGCACAATAATCTGCATCATCGACTTCCGCTGCTTTAGCTGCACGCAGAATAGCTTCTTTGATGCGCTCTGATTTAAACGGCACTTTGCAGCCGTCTCGTTTCATCACATGCGGTGTCATGATCGCTCCATATTTTTAAGAACAGGTTATCCACAGAAAGTTGGGAAGTGCGCCCCGGTTTATTCAGCTCTTGTTACGGGGATTTACTGCAATCCCAATTCGCTTTATCCACAATTGTGTCGGCTTCGTTGACGTGTATCTTGTTGCAAGTTTAGACGATGGATACAACATATTGGGTTGAGATGCATTTTAAAGTCTATATATAGTGCTTTGCATTAAGGATGTTTGCGTTTTTTTTGATTTAGCTCAAAGTAAAAAGCAGAGAGTACGGATGGCGGGCGCTAGAGCGATGTGTAAATTTTTTGATGATTTTCTGGTTATAAAATCAACAAAAACAATATACTACCCGGTAAGTCCCCGGAAATACTCGCTTTAGCATGGTCTGGAGAAGGATTATCTCTGAAACCACCAGACAACCTCAAAAGACCGTAATGTCGTGGCACAGAGTTGTGGTTAGGTTTCTTCAAAGCTATACATCAGAAGCTGCCAGTAGTGTTCTGAACACTCTTTGGATAAATCTGGTAGAAGGTAACTCTCAGGAAAGGGCTGCTGGGATGACGATTTGTTGAGGTTCGCTGCGTCCGGTTACCTGGTCGATCAACTGGCTGGCAGCCTGACGTCCGGCTTCGGCGTAGCCTGGATCAACGGTGACGATCTCCGGATGGAGAAACTTCATTAACGGCGTATTACCAACGCTCGCCAGTTGCAGGGTGTCGATGTGTTGCTCTTGCAGGTACTTACATGCCCCGAGCGCCAGCGTGTCGGTTGCGCACAGCAACGCAGTGGTTTCTGGCGTAATCACTTTTGCCACGTTCTCGTAACCTTGCTTCATGGCCAGGCCGGGCAGGGCGGCGACGGGATGTAGTTTATGTGCTTTGCAGAATGCCAGATAAGCCTCATGACGCCGCTTACCAGTGGTAATGTCGCTGTGCGGTACGCCAAGATAACTAATATTGCGATGCCCCCGATCGTAGAGGCATTGCATCAGAATCTTAATCGCCCCTTCGTCGTCATAACAGACCGAAGCAAAACCTTTTGCGTCATGCGCCAGCAGTACCAGAGATGATTGCCAGTGAGCTAACATTTCTTCCGTTATGCCGGTAAAACCGAACAGCACCACTCCGTCAATATTGCGACGTTTCAGAACGCCTAAATGTTCAGTAACCAGCTGTGGCGAAAACTGGCTTTCCATCATGATCGGATCGTAACCCTGTTCATAGAATGCCGGCAGCATCGTCTGAACGGCGAGATTTTCTGATAACGAATCCAGACGGGTGACGATAATAGCAACCACTTTATCGCTTTGCCCACGCATAGCACGCGCGGATCGGGAAGGGGAAAATCTATGCTGATTCATCACTGCTTCCACGCGCTCGCGCGTGTGCTGACTCACGCCACTTTCGTTATTCAGCACTCGGGAAACCGTGGATTTCCCCACGCCGCTTAAACGAGCAATGTCTTTGATGGTCAGCCGATTTTGCATCCTGTTGTCCCGTAATTTGCGTTTAATTATTTGAGCCTAACTTTACCCACGCATTCAGCAATGGGTAAAGTCTGGTTTATCGTTGGTTTAGTTGCTTGCAGATATTATATCGGCATAAATGCTACGAATATTATTGGATTCTCCTTATTATTTGCGGCGCTTTTTTCACTTACCGGAGGTTATATGGAACCTGATCCCACGCCTCTCCCTCGACGGAGATTAAAACTTTTCCGGTAAGCCTGTCTTTTCACGGCATTACCGGATGTGTAAGGCCGTGACGTTTTAACGTCCCAGCTCATGTTTATTACCTTCAGGTAAGGCTTTGCGACGCCTGAAGATATTTTCTGCACCATGCTTACAGGGTGCGGAGGGACTTCCTATGTTTAAAGAAATTTTTACCCGGCTCATTCGCCATTTACCTTCTCGTCTGGTCCATCGCGATCCGTTGCCTGGTGCGCAACAGACAGCGAATATTCCGATCCCGCCTTCCTTAAGCGCGCATTGCCTGAAAATGGCGGTGATGCCAGAAAAGGAATTATGGAAAACCTTCGGCACGCATCCAGAAGGGTTAAATCAGGCGGAAGTGGAATTAGCCCGCGAACAACACGGTGAAAATAAACTACCCGCGCAACAACCGTCGCCGTGGTGGGTACATTTGTGGGTCTGTTATCGCAACCCTTTTAATATTTTGCTCACGATCCTCGGCGGCATTTCTTACGCCACGGAAGATTTATTTGCCGCGGGCGTTATTGCGTTAATGGTCGCTATTTCTACGTTGCTGAACTTTATTCAGGAAGCGCGCTCCACCAAAGCAGCAGATGCCCTGAAAGCGATGGTCAGTAATACTGCGACGGTGCTGCGCGTAATTAACGACAAAGGCGAAAATGGCTGGCTGGAGATCCCGATCGACCAGCTGGTGCCTGGTGATATTATTAAACTGGCGGCGGGGGATATGATCCCGGCAGATTTACGTATTTTGCAGGCGCGGGATCTGTTCGTCGCTCAGGCGTCATTAACCGGTGAGTCTCTGCCCGTGGAAAAAGCCGCAACCACTCGCCAGCCAGAGCACTGCAATCCGCTGGAGTGCGATACCCTGTGTTTTATGGGCACCACCGTGGTGAGCGGTACGGCACAAGCAATGGTGATTGCCACAGGTGCCAACACCTGGTTTGGTCAACTGGCGGGGCGTGTCAGCGAGCAGGAAAGCGAGCCGAATGCCTTTCAGCAAGGGATCAGCCGCGTCAGTATGCTGCTGATTCGCTTTATGCTGGTGATGGCGCCCGTAGTGCTGTTGATCAACGGTTACACCAAAGGCGACTGGTGGGAAGCGGCACTGTTCGCGCTTTCGGTAGCGGTGGGCTTAACGCCGGAAATGTTGCCGATGATTGTCACTTCGACGCTGGCGCGTGGCGCGGTAAAACTGTCGAAACAGAAAGTGATCGTCAAACATTTGGATGCCATTCAGAACTTTGGTGCAATGGATATTCTGTGCACTGATAAAACAGGCACCCTGACGCAAGATAAAATTGTGCTGGAGAATCATACCGATATCTCCGGTAAAACCAGTGAGCGCGTGCTGCATAGCGCGTGGTTGAACAGCCATTACCAGACCGGACTTAAAAACCTGCTTGATACAGCGGTGCTGGAAGGTATAGATGAAGAGTCAGCGCGCTCGCTGGCCAGTCGTTGGCAAAAAATTGATGAGATTCCGTTTGATTTTGAGCGTCGTCGGATGTCGGTGGTAGTGGCAGAAAATGCCGAACACCATCAACTGGTGTGCAAAGGCGCATTGCAGGAAATCCTCAATGTGTGTTCGCAGGTGCGTCACAATGGCGCGATTGTTCCGCTCGATGACACCATGCTGCGTAAGATTAAGCGGGTTACTGATACGCTGAATCGTCAGGGGCTGCGTGTGGTTGCGGTGGCGACGAAATACCTGTCAGCGCGTGAAGGAGATTACCAGCGGGCGGATGAGTCCGACCTGATCCTCGAAGGATATATTGCTTTCCTTGATCCGCCAAAAGAGACAACCGCTCCGGCACTGAAGGCATTAAAAGCGAGTGGAATTACCGTCAAAATCCTTACTGGCGATAGTGAGTTAGTGGCGGCGAAAGTGTGCCATGAAGTGGGACTAGATGCGGAAGAGGTGGTAATTGGTAGTGATATTGAAACGCTATCTGACGACGAACTGGCAAATCTCGCGCAGCGTACCACGTTGTTTGCCCGCCTGACGCCGATGCATAAAGAACGCATCGTGACCTTGCTAAAGCGCGAAGGGCATGTGGTTGGCTTTATGGGCGATGGTATTAATGATGCGCCCGCCTTACGCGCTGCGGATATCGGCATTTCTGTGGACGGGGCGGTAGATATTGCCCGTGAAGCGGCTGATATCATCCTGCTGGAAAAAAGCCTGATGGTACTGGAAGAGGGGGTTATTGAGGGACGCCGAACTTTTGCCAACATGCTGAAATACATCAAAATGACGGCAAGTTCTAACTTCGGTAATGTGTTCAGCGTGCTGGTGGCGAGTGCATTCTTGCCCTTCCTGCCGATGTTGCCATTGCACTTACTGATCCAGAACTTACTGTACGATGTATCGCAGGTAGCGATCCCGTTTGATAACGTTGATGACGAGCAAATTCAAAAGCCGCAGCGTTGGAATCCGGCGGATCTTGGCCGCTTTATGATCTTCTTCGGACCGATCAGCTCGATCTTCGATATTCTGACGTTTTGCCTGATGTGGTGGGTATTCCATGCCAACACGGCGGAAACGCAAACGCTGTTCCAGTCGGGCTGGTTTGTGGTGGGATTACTGTCGCAAACGCTGGTTGTGCATATGATCCGCACCCGCCGTGTGCCGTTTATTCAGAGTTGTGCGTCGTGGCCGTTAATGATCATGACCGTGATCGTGATGATTGTCGGGATCGCATTGCCGTTTTCACCGCTGGCCAGTTATCTGCAATTGCAGGCGCTGCCGTTAAGCTATTTCCCGTGGTTGATTGCGATTCTGGCAGGGTATATGACGTTAACCCAGTTGGTGAAAGGGGTTTATAGTCGTCGTTACGGCTGGCAGTAAAGAATTAACTGGGCATGGTGGCCCCGATTCAGATTGCAGACAAAGTGAGCTTGTTCATGCCGGATGCGGCGTAAACGCCTTATCCGGCCTACAAATTCAATAAATTGCAGGAATCACGTAGGCCTGATAAGCGTAGCGCATCAGGCGATTTTGCTTTTGTCATCAGACTTAATCCGGGCATGATAGCCCGGATTTCCCTCAAGATTAGCGACGAACAGCGATCGCTTCGATCTCAATCTTCACGTCTTTCGGCAGACGGGCAACTTCAACGCAAGAACGTGCCGGGAAGGTGGCGTTGTGTTCGGTGAAGAAGGCTTCGTAAGTGGCGTTTACGGTTGCGAAGTCGTTCAGATCTTTCACAAACACGGTGGTTTTAACGATATCGCCCACTTTCAGGCCAGCGGCTTCGACGATCGCTTTTACGTTATCCAGCGACTGACGCGCCTGTGCAGCGACGTCTGCCGGTACTTCGCCCGTTTTCGGGTTTACCGGGATCTGACCGGAAGTGATGATCATACTGCCCAGATCAACGCCCTGAACATACGGACCGATAGCTGCGGGTGCATTTTCCGTCGCGATAGTTTTGCTCATGATTTCTCCTTTATTACAGCGGTAAAAAGTCTGGCTCATTATAGGGAGCCTGACATTTATTACCAACCGCAATTAATTGGCCAGCACCACATTATGCGAAAACTCTTTTTCACAATATTTGCATTTGAGCGCAATATCATTGGCGCGTTTTCTCACGGCAAAGCTGGAAGAAACCGGTTCTGCATGGCTGATACAGTTGCTGTTCGGGCAGACCAGCACATTATCAATACGTTCCGGCAGGCTGGGGCGTGATTTGCCGACCACTTCATAGTTGTCGATACGGTTTACCGTGGCTTGCGGCGCATACAGTGCCAGTTGGTCTACTTGATCTTCATTTAAAAAGGTATTTTCGATTTTGATCAGATCCTTGCGGCCCATCTCGCCGGAAGGTAGGTTCAGACCGATGGTGATGCGCTGATCGGTTTCTGTTAACTTGAACAAGCTCAACAGCTTAAAACCGATCTGGGCGGGGATATGGTCAATTACCGTGCCGCGTTTAATAGCTTCAACCTGCAATTTATTATCGTGTGTCATCTCTATTTCCCCTTACAGTACCAGATCGCGATTCAGAACCAGTGCCAGTAACGCCTGGCGAGCGAAAATCCCATTGCCTGCTTGCTGGAAGTACCAGGCGTGCGGCGTTTTATCGACATCCGTCGCAATTTCATCAATACGCGGCAGCGGATGCAGCACTTTCATATTGGCTTTGGCGTTGTGGAGATCGCTGGCGCGCAGGACAAACTGCGCTTTTACGTTGGCGTATTCGGACGGGTCCAGACGCTCTTTTTGCACGCGAGTCATATACAGAATGTCCACTTCCGCCATCACTTCTTCAATGGAGCTATGCAGACTCCAGGCGATACCTTTTTCATCGAGCATATCCAGAATGTACTGCGGCATTGCCAGCGCATCCGGGGCGATGAAGTAAAAACGGTTGCCGTCGAACTTCGCCAGCGCCTGGGTCAGGGAGTGAACGGTGCGGCCATATTTCAGGTCGCCAACCATTGCGACGCGAAGATTGTCGAGACGTCCCTGGGTTTCCTGAATGGTGAACAGATCCAGCAAGGTTTGCGTCGGATGTTGGTTGGAGCCATCACCAGCATTCAGTACCGGCACATTGCCGGAAAATTCGGTTGCCAGGCGTGCCGCACCTTCCTGTGGATGGCGCATCACAATCGCATCGACGTAAGTGCTGATAACCGAGATGGTATCAGCCAGCGTTTCCCCTTTTTTTCCCAGTGAGGTGTTTGCGCTGTCAGAGAATCCCACCACACTAGCGCCCAGGCGGTGCATCGAGGTTTCGAAAGAGAGGCGAGTGCGGGTTGATGCTTCGAAGAAGCAACTGGCAATCACTTTATGTTTCAACAGTTCTGGTTGCGGGTTCGCTTTCAGTTTCGCCGCTGTCGCCAGCACCAGATTAAGGTCATCGCGACTAAGGTCGTTTATGGAAATGATATGTTTTTGATATAGCGGATTAGCCATCTTTTATCTCCTGACGCCTGGGCAAAAAAAAGCCCCTCGATTGAGGGGCTGGGAATAGGTGAACAACGGGAAGAAAAACGGCAGGCCAGCGTCTTTTTTCAGACGCGGTAAGACAAAATGTCGAACACACTGAACCATACATCCTCCCGGCAAATTGTCCGGCATTATACTCAGCCAGAAAGTGGGATCAAGCGATTGATGCAAAAAATTACGCAGGTAAACGATTGTAGTGAATTTATATGCTTTAAAATTGAGTTTTTAACAATGCTTGTTTTTGTGGCAAGCGGGCAGGAAAACATGCTTTGGCGCAATCGGACAGCAAAAAATGCTGGTATGGCAGTAAGGAATTACGTATAACGAGAGAAATGAAACATTGTTTTAATTGAGGAATGAAAAAGATGATCATCGGAAATATTCATAATCTCCAGCCGTGGTTGCCAGAAGAGTTACGCCAGGCCATTGAACATATCAAAATGCACGTTACGGCAGAAACGCCAAAAGGTAAGCATGATATCGAAGGCAACCGTCTGTTTTATCTTATCTCTGAAGATATGACTGAGCCGTATGAAGCGCGTCGCGCGGAGTATCATGCCCGCTATCTCGACATCCAGATTGTGTTAAAAGGGCAGGAAGGAATGACTTTTAGTACACAGCCTGCGGGTACGCCGGATACTGACTGGTTAGCTGATAAAGACATCGCCTTTTTGCCTGAAGGTATTGAAGAGAAAACAGTTATCCTTAATGAAGGCGATTTTGTTGTGTTTTATCCGGGTGAAGTGCACAAACCGCTGTGCGCAGTGGGTGAGCCTGCTCAGGTTCGCAAAGCGGTTGTTAAGATGCTGATGGCTTAAGCGAGTACCTGCCGGTGGCGACGTGAAGCCGCCTCCGGTACTGAAATTATTTGGCAAGCGTCGCGACCATTACCGCTTTGATAGTATGCATACGGTTTTCCGCCTGATCAAAAACAATGCTGGCGGGAGATTCGAAAACCTCGTCCGTTACTTCCATCCCACCATGTAGGCCAAATTCTTCAGCCATCTTTTTGCCAAGCGTTGTTTGGTCATCATGAAACGCGGGCAGGCAGTGGAGGAATTTGACCTCCGGGTTACCAGTTAACTGCATCATCTTGCTATTCACCTGATAATCACGCAGCAATGCAATCCGTTCAGCCCATTTCTCTTTTGCTTCACCCATCGACACCCATACATCGGTATAGATAAAGTCAGCACCTTTAACGCCAGTCGCGACATCTTCTGTTAGAGTAATATTCCCGCCATTTTGTTGTGCCAGGGCGCGGCATTCCGTAACCAGCGAAGATTCCGGCCAGCATGCCTGTGGCGCCACCAGACGCAAATCCAGACCAGTAAGCGCCGCAGCTTCGAGCATCGAATTGCCCATGTTATTGCGGGCATCTCCGGCGTAGACCAGCGTCATCTCATTAAACGCTTTACCCGGTAAATGTTCTTGCATGGTCAGCAGATCTGCCAGCAGTTGCGTGGGGTGGAACTCATTGGTCAGCCCATTCCATACCGGGACGCCAGCGTATTCCGCCAGTGTTTCGACAATCTCCTGACCATAGCCGCGATACTGAATACCGTCATACATGCGGCCAAGCACGCGGGCGGTATCTTTAATTGACTCTTTATGGCCAATCTGGCTGCCGCTTGGGCCGAGATAAGTGACGCGAGCGCCCTGGTCATATGCGGCAACTTCGAAAGAGCATCGGGTACGAGTCGAGTCTTTTTCGAAGATGAGCGCGATGTTTTTACCAGTGAGTCTGGCTTCTTCTTTACCGCTTTTTTTATCTGCTTTTAGTTTAGCGGCTAGCTGGAGCAAGGTGTTGAGTTCAGCTGGCGTGAAATCAAGTAATTTCAGGAAATGCTTATGATAAAACCCGGACATAGATCCCTCCTGTGGCTTACGCCATAATGAATTAAAATTCAATTTATATGTATGAATATTCATTTGCAAGCCTAAAGCATAAAACTTTGTCACAAAGGTGGAGGCAATGTCAGTGGTGTGTGACAATAAGAGTATCAGCAGGACATTAAGAGGAATAAGTCATGGCAAACCCGGAACAACTCGAAGAACAGCGTGAAGAAACACGTTTGATTATTGAAGAATTACTGGAAGATGGCAGCGATCCGGACGCGCTGTACACCATCGAACATCACCTTTCCGCAGACGATCTGGAAACCCTGGAAAAAGCAGCGGTTGAAGCGTTTAAACTCGGCTACGAAGTGACCGATCCGGAAGAGCTGGAAGTGGAAGATGGCGATATCGTAATTTGCTGTGACATCCTCAGCGAATGCGCGTTGAATGCCGATCTGATCGATGCCCAGGTTGAGCAATTGATGAACCTGGCAGAGAAATTCGACGTTGAATACGACGGTTGGGGGACTTATTTTGAAGATCCTAACGGCGAAGATGGCGACGATGAAGATTATGTCGACGAAGACGATGACGGTGTTCGCCATTAATTAATTGATTAAAATGCCCGATAGCACACACTAGCGGGCATTTTTTTAGAGTTCGCGCAACATCCGCACTTCACAATCAACATGGCCCGTGCAGCCAAGTGCATAGTCGATATGTTGAAAACCTAAATGTTCATACAAACCAATCGCTTCTTTCAAAAAAGCGGTCGTTTCCAGATAGCAGCGTTTGAAGCCCATTTCTCGTGCCTGCTCCATCGCCATTAAGGCCAGTTTTTTCGCCAGCCCTTTGCCGCGAATAGCAGGAAGAAAATACATTTTCTGCAGTTCGCAAATGTCCGATTCACTACCTGCTAATGGCGCAATCCCGCCGCCGCCCACCACTTCGCCATTGTGTTCAACTACCCAATAGGCATGACCGGGCTGACTATACACTTGATACAATTCGTCGAGATTGGGATCGGCGACGGTATAGCCTTTATCAGCGGTAAGACCGTACTCTGCGGACACCTGGCGGATGACGCTGGCAATGGCGGGATTATCGGCGGCGGTAATTTTGCGCAAACGGAGCGCGGGCGAAACGACAACATTCATAGCATAGCTCAATTTCAAATGTATGATTTATAGTTCCCTTTAATACCACCCTCGCTTTGGTGGTGCAAGAAGAAGATAAATCAGAAAATATTAAGCATATATCGTTTAGATAAAGCGTATTCTAGATGGTCCAGTATCAATTGACTGGAATTATTATCTATATGAATGGAATTTATTTTAGGGATATAGTTCATGAATGGTGTAAACGTCGGGAAAGATAATCCTCGTCACGCATTTGTTTTTACAGGCAAGGGTGGTGAGTATTTTCTTATTTGTCTTGTGAATTTTTTACTGACAATTATTACTCTGGGAATATATGGGCCGTGGGCATTAGTGAAATGCCGTCGTTATATTTATCAACATGTGACACTCAAGGGGCAACCATTTAGTTATAAGGGAACAGGTGGTGCCATTTTTGTTAGCATGTTACTTATTGTGGCGGTTTATCTTCTCAGTATTTCTTGTTTTGCAGGCCAACACTTTGCGCTCGGTTTATTCCTGTTTGCTCTCTTGATCTGCGGTATTCCTTGCATGGCAGTGAAGAGTCTGCAGTATCAGGCAAACATGACCTCGCTGAATGGCATTCGCTTTGGCTTTAACTGCTCAATGCTCCGTGCATGGTGGGTTATGTTAGGTCTGCCTGTTCTGTTGGCGTTAGCTTTTTGGTTCGTACTGTACCTTATTGCGCAAGTGACGACATCGATAGGTGGGTTATTCTTTAACTTAGTGGTCTTAAGTTTGCTTTCCGTCATCGGACTGGGTGTTATCAACGGTATTACCTATAGCAAGTGGATGCCATTACTGGGTAATAACGCGACTTTTGGTGTCCATCAATTTTCCATTAAGGTCAACGTAAAAGAGTGCATTAAAGGCTGTATGCTCGCAATATTAACTATGGTTCCTTTCATCATTGTGATTGGTATTATGATTGCGCCAGTATTTCAGCAGTTAATGATGATGACCATGTTGGGTAGGTCTGATGCGGGAAGTGAGCTTGTATTACAATATTACCCGCAGATTACGGCTTCTTATTTCCTGTATTTTGTCGCGATTCTTGTTTTTGCCAGTTATCTCTATGTCACGTTACGCAATCTGTTTTTGAATAACCTGACGCTGGCAAATGGCACTATTCGTTTTCATTCATCTGTTACCGCGATCGGTATGCTTCTGCGCATGTTGGCGGTATTAATGGGGTCCTCAATTACCTGTGGTCTGGCTTATCCCTGGCTGAAAATGTGGATGGTTAGCTGGATTGCTAACAATACCCATGTCCAGGGCGACCTTGATTCGCTGGAGTTAACCAATGATGACAAACCGCAGGATAGCGGTCCGTTAATGTGGATATCTCGCGGTATTATGCCGTATGTTCCGTTTATCTAAATAAAAAGGCCGGAGCATGCTCCGGCCTTCGTTTTCTTCACTGTGTTGATTACAGCGCGGCGATAACTGCCTGCTGTTCAATCAGCTTCGCTTTCGCTTCCGCATAGCCTTCCAGCTTCTCACGCTCTTTCGCGATGACCGCTTCCGGTGCGCGCGCTACAAAGCCTTCGTTCGCCAGCTTGTTCTCGATGCGGCTGATTTCACCTTCAATCTTCGCCACTTCTTTCGCCAGACGCGCCAGCTCATCTTCTTTGTTAATGAGGCCAGCCATCGGGATCAGCAGCTCTGCACCGTCGACGATCTTGGTAACGGACACCGGACCTTTGTCATCGGCTGGCAGCACGGTGATGCTTTCCAGACGCGCCAGCGTTTGCAGGAAGCCACGGTTTTCATTTACGCGACGTTCTGCATCCGCGCTGCAACCACGCAGTAGCAGCTCCAGCGGTTTGCCCGGGGCGATGTTCATTTCTGCACGGATGTTACGTACCGCCACGATCGCCTGCTTCAGCCACTCGGTGTCGGCCAGTGCTGCTTCATCGACCTGAGACGCATCGTACTGCGGGAACGGCTGCAGCATGATGGTGTCGGCAGTGATACCGCAAAGTACTTTCACACGCTGCCAGATGGTTTCGGTGATGAACGGAATGATCGGATGCGCGAGGCGCAGCAGACCTTCCAGCACGGTCACCAGCGAATGGCGAGTACCGCGCAGTTCGGCTTCGGTGCCACCGTTCATTACCGGCTTGGTCAGCTCCAGATACCAGTCACAGAACTGATTCCAGGTGAACTCATACAGAATGCCTGCGGCGATATCGAAGCGGAAGCTGTCCAGCGCTTCGCGGTACGCTTTGATGGTCTGGTTGAACTCCGCCAGAATCCAGCGGTCCGCCAGCGACAGTGTCATTTCGCCGCCGTTAAAGCCGCAATCCTGACCTTCTGTGTTCATCAGCACAAAGCGGCTGGCGTTCCACAGCTTGTTACAGAAGTTACGGTAACCTTCCAGGCGCTTCATATCCCAGTTGATGTCACGACCGGTAGAAGCCAGCGCCGCCAGGGTGAAGCGCAGCGCGTCAGTACCGTGCGGCTCAATGCCGTTCGGGAACTGCTTCTCGGTGCGCTTACGGATTTTGTCCGCCAGCTGCGGCTGCATCATATTACCGGTACGTTTTTCCAGCAGTTCTGGCAGCGAAATACCGTCAACCATATCCAGCGGGTCAATAACGTTACCCTTGGATTTGGACATCTTCTGACCTTCGTCATCACGAATCAGACCAGTCATGTAAACGGTGTGGAACGGCACCTGCGGTTTGCCATTTTCATCTTTGATGAAGTGCATGGTCATCATGATCATGCGGGCAATCCAGAAGAAGATGATGTCGAAACCAGATACCATCACGCTGGTTGGGTGGAACTGACGCAGGGCGTCGGTGTTTTCCGGCCAGCCAAGGGTAGAGAATGTCCACAGCGCAGAAGAGAACCAGGTGTCGAGAACGTCTTCGTCCTGACGCAGGGCAACATCAGCACCGAGGTTATTTTCTTTACGCACTTCATCTTCGTTGCGGCCAACATAAACGTTACCCGCTTCGTCATACCATGCCGGGATACGATGACCCCACCACAGCTGACGAGAGATACACCAGTCCTGAATATCGCGCATCCAGGAGAAGTACATGTTTTCGTACTGCTTCGGTACGAACTGAATGTCGCCGTTCTCAACCGCTTCAACCGCCGGTTTCGCCAGTACATCGGCACGCACGTACCACTGGTCGGTCAGCATCGGTTCGATAACTACGCCGCCACGGTCGCCGTAAGGAACGGTCAGGTCGTGCGGTTTAATTTCTTCCAGCAGGCCAAGCGCGTCAACCGCAGCAACGATGGCTTTACGCGCAGCAAAACGCTCGAGTTTCTGGAACTCTGCCGGGATCTCGCTGGAATAAACGTCAGATTCGTTACCTTTGGTATCGAACACCTGGGCGCTTTCACGGATATCGCCGTCAAAGGTCAGGATGTTGATCATCGGCAGGGCGTGACGTTTACCGACTTCATAGTCGTTAAAGTCGTGCGCCGGAGTGATCTTCACGCAGCCGGTGCCTTTTTCCATGTCGGCGTGTTCGTCGCCAACGATCGGAATACGACGGTTAACCAGCGGCAGAATGACATATTTGCCAATCAGATCTTTGTAACGCGGATCTTCCGGGTTAACGGCCACGCCGGTATCGCCCAGCAGGGTTTCCGGACGGGTAGTCGCAACCACCAGATAATCTTTACCGTCTGCGGTTTTCGCGCCGTCAGCCAGCGGATAGCGGATATGCCACATCGAACCTTTCGATTCGCGGTTTTCTACTTCCAGGTCAGAAATAGCGGTACGCAGTTTCGGGTCCCAGTTTACCAGGCGCTTGCCACGGTAAATCAGGTCTTCTTTATACAGACGAACGAAAACTTCTTTCACCGCATTGGACAGACCTTCGTCCATGGTGAAGCGTTCACGCTCCCAGTCGACGGAGTTGCCGAGACGGCGCATCTGACGGGTAATGGTGCCGCCGGATTCCGCTTTCCATTCCCAGATTTTGTCGATGAAAGCTTCGCGGCCGTAATCGTGACGGGTTTTACCTTCTTCTGCGGCAATCTTGCGCTCAACGACCATCTGGGTAGCGATCCCGGCGTGGTCAGTACCGACCTGCCACAGGGTGTTTTTGCCCTGCATGCGCTGATAGCGGATCATGGTATCCATGATGGTTTGCTGGAAGGCGTGACCCATATGCAAACTGCCGGTGACGTTCGGCGGCGGGATCATGATGCAGAAACTTTCCTGGCTTTCATCGCCATTAGGCTTAAAGTAGCCCTGCTTTTCCCAGTGCTCGTAAAGCGGCTGTTCGATATCTTGTGGGTTATATGTCTTTTCCATTATTTCCAGGTTGCCGTATTCAGGTTGAAACCAGCCACGCGGTAGGCTTTATAGCGTTCGCGCGCCAGTTGTTTCAGAGAATCTTCATAAGGGACGAAGTCTACCACTTCTGTGAAAGCGGTGGCAAAATCTGCAAAGCTTGTTCGCAGACTAATCAATATATCGCGCGGGCTGCTGCTACGTTTTTGCGGCCAGGCGATCTCAACCGGCGCACCGCCGCGCGGTCCTTCTCCCGCTAAATTATGCGGAACAAAGCTTTCTGCCGGACGCGCCCACAGGGCTTCATCCAGCCGGTAAGCCTGCTTTTCATCTTCACAGGCGATGAGCACGCGCTTACCGCTGCGCCAACGTTCTGCGGCAATTTCACACACCAGCTGCTCAACGGCGCTTAAGCCATCGACGGTGGTGTCATTGTCCAGAAGGTAGAACGTTGCGTTTTTCATATATGGGGCTTCTTGTGGTGGATTTAAATATGCATCTGGTAATACACAGCATTGCCTGATGCGACGCTGCCGCGTCTTATCAGGCCTACGAGTTCAGTGCTGTGTGTCGGTCGGATAAGGCGTTCACGCCGCATCCGACAATAACAA
>NZ_VCDZ01000006.1:0-98545 GCF_005845405.1 Escherichia sp. E4930
ACCCTGACGTAGGCCTGATAAGACGCGCTRGCTGTCRCATCAGGCAACGGCTGTCGGATGCGGCGTGCACGCCTTATCCGACCTACAGTTCTGCTCCAGCACTGGCCTGATAAGACGCGCTAGCGTCGCATCAGGTAACGGCTGTCGGATGCGGCGTGAACGCCTTATCCGACCTACGGTTCTGCTCCAGCACTGGCCTGATAAGACATGCTGGCGTCGCATCAGGTAAAACCGTATTAATTCGGCGTGTAGCCATAACCACGCCGCTCAAACCAGAGATCTGCTTCAGTTCGCCAAGCGATCCTTTCAGCTTATCTTTTGAGGCATCTGGCCCCACGAGAATACGGGTGATTTTACCCTGCACTGGCGTTGACGGCGAAGTATAAACCCGATATCCCGCGCCACGCAGCTTACCGACAATCTCATTCACTTTATCGGCATTTTTCAGCGCGCCCAGTTGCACAACATAGGCTTTCCCCGTCGGCGCTGCCTTTTCTTCAACAACCGGCTTCGGTTCTGGCTTCGGCGGGGGCGGCACTTCAACCTTCGGCTTAGGCGGATCCACCGGTTTCGGTTTCGGTGGAGCGACCGGTGCAGGCTCAGGTTCAAACACGGTATTATTGGCCGCAATGGTTGTCGGGTCGAGCGAAGGCGCTGCGGCATCACCTGCCCGCACCTCTTCTGCCGCGCCTTCTGGCGGCTGTGTCGGCAACGCCTGAGTGGCGGCTGGCATCATATCTGGCTCGTCACGATCGCCCGCTTTCGGCACCAGCGGGATCGCTGCGAACTCATCCTGATAATGTTTTTTCTGCCCATCAAGCAATCCTGGAAGCACAATAACTCCCAGAGCTACCAGCACAATAGTGCCAACTAACCGATTCTGAAACTTACTCGCCACCGCTTCTCCTCGCGTCAATCACTTCCATGACATGTGCGACCGTATGGAACGAACCACACACCAGCACGGTATCTTCCGGTTTAGCGTCCGCCATTGCGGCTTCCCATGCCTGCGCAACGCTATCGAATGGTTTGCCGTTCCCCAGATGCTCAAGCAGTTGTGCTGCCGTGGCACCGCGCGGCCCTTCCAGTGGCGCACAATACCAGTCATCAACCACGCTTTTCAACCAGGCCAGTGTTCCGGCAATATCTTTATCATGTAGCATACCGATAACCGCCAGCACGCGCCCGTTTTTCGGTAACGCTTTCATGCGTCCGGTAAGATATTCCGCCGCATGAGGATTATGGGCGACATCAAAAATAACGCGTGGCGTCTCGCTCACAATCTGGAAACGTCCAGGCAAAATTGCGCTGGCAATACCGTCGCGAATGGCCTTTTCACTGACTTCCAGGCCGCTGGCACGCAGTGCCGCCAGCGCTGTTGCGGCATTCGGTTGCGGGACAAGTGGCAACGGTAACCCCGCCAACGTGCCGTGAGCATCGGTAAATGACCAGTCATGGTCAGTGACGGAATAATTCCACTCAACGCCACAACGTTGCAACAGTGCGCCTTTCTCCTGTGCTACATCGGCAATGGTGTAAGGCATTTCCGGTTCACCGACGATTGCCGGTTTTTCGCTGCGGAAGATCCCCGCTTTCTCACGACCAATGCTTTCACGATCTGGCCCCAGCCAGTCGGTATGATCCAGCGCGATACTGGTTACCACGGCAACATCAGCATCGACAATGTTAGTCGCATCCAGACGACCGCCCAGACCTACTTCCAGAATCACCACATCGAGTTGCGCCTCTTTGAACAACCACAATGCCGACAGCGTACCGTATTCAAAATAAGTCAAAGAAATATCGCCGCGCTCGGCCTCAATCTCGGCAAAAGAAGCTGTATGAGCCGACTCCGCCAGTTCTTTGCCCTGTATACGAACGCGCTCGGTATAACGCACCAGATGCGGCGAACTGTAGACCCCCACCCTGTACCCTGCCGCCATCAGAATCGACTCCAGCGTACGGCAGGTCGTGCCTTTGCCATTAGTTCCCGCAACGGTAAACACAAACGGTGCAGGTTTAAGGACGCCAAGACGCGCGGCAACCTGGCTGACGCGCTCAAGGCCGAGATCGATAGTTTTACTGTGCAGGTTTTCCAGATAAGAAAGCCACGAAGCCAGAGGCGACGCGGCTTGAAGAGTGCGTTTGATAATCATGGTATCCGCTGATTCGTTACGGGGAGAATAAATAGCAAAAGGGCAGAGCCAGTGGCCCTGCCCTTATCAGTTATCAGGCCTCTGGTTCCTGATCCGGCACCGGTGGCACCACTTCGCCTTCACGCGGCGCATCAGGATTAGGCGCTGGCAGATTCATCAGCTTCGCCAGAATGCTAGCCAGTTTCAGGCGCATTTCCGGTCGACGGACGATCATATCGATGGCGCCTTTCTCGATCAGGAATTCACTGCGCTGGAATCCTGGCGGCAGTTTTTCGCGAACGGTCTGTTCGATAACGCGCGGACCGGCAAAGCCGATTAACGCTTTCGGTTCAGCAATATTGAGATCGCCCAGCATCGCGAAGCTTGCAGAAACACCGCCCATCGTCGGGTCGGTCAGCACGGAGATGTACGGTAACCCGCGCTCCTGCATTTTCGCCAGTGCCGCAGAGGTTTTCGCCATCTGCATCAGCGACATTAACGCTTCCTGCATACGTGCGCCACCAGAAGCGGAGAAGCAGATCAGCGGGCAGTTATCTTCCAGCGCTTGCTCAACGGCACGCACGAAACGAGCGCCAACCACTGAACCCATTGAACCGCCCATAAAGGCGAATTCGAATGCCGCAGCGACAACCGGCATACCGTACAGAGTGCCTTTCATCACCACCAGCGCGTCTTTTTCGCCGGTTTCTTTCTGCGCAGAGGCCAGACGGTCTTTATACTTTTTGGAGTCACGGAACTTCAGCACATCTTTCGGCTCAAGCTCGCTACCCAGCTCCACAAGGCTGCCTTCATCTAACAAGCTATGCAGGCGGTTACGCGCCGACATACGCATGTGATGGTCACACTTCGGACAGACCTCAAGATTACGTTCCAGTTCAGCGCGGTATAAAACCTGACCGCAGCTATCACACTTAGTCCACACACCTTCAGGAATGCTCGCCTTGCGGGTGGGAGTAATGTTGCTTTTAATTCGTTCAATCCAGCTCATTAGGGACCTTTCTGTCTGAACCTGGTTCGATGCCAGTTTTATCTTTGGGGACGCATAATGCCATTTTTGCCCCCAACAGACCATGAATGTTGCACATTAAAACATAACAGCCCGAAACTTTGGATAAAAAAGTGGTCGAACCGCGGAGTTACTTTTTATTTTGCGGCGCGGGCCGCAGCGCGTTTGTGACGAATAAATTCGAAAACTCCAGGCAATATTGAAACAAAAATAATGCCAACAATCATCAGTTTAAGGTTACTCTGAATGAAAGGGAGCGTGCCGAAGAAATAACCTGCGTAGGTAAAAATCAGTACCCACAACAGTGCACCAATCACGTTAAAAGCGGCGAAATGACGATACGACATGTGGCCCATTCCCGCAACGAACGGCGCGAACGTTCTGACGATCGGTACAAAACGGGCGAGAATAATTGTTTTGCCGCCATGTCTCTCGTAAAACTGATGAGTCTTATCAAGATAACTACGACGGAAAATTTTCGAATCCGGATTACTGAACAGTTTGTCACCAAATAACCGCCCAATGGTGTAGTTGACCGCATCACCCACAATTGCAGCAATCAACATCAGTACCACCATCATATGGACGTTGAGATCATTAGTCTCCAGAGATGCCAACGCGCCAGCGACAAACAGCAACGAATCACCAGGCAGGAAAGGCGTTACCACCAGCCCGGTTTCACAGAACAGAATCAAAAAGAGAATGGCATAAACCCAGACGCCGTACTCTGCGACCAGCTCAGCCAGATGCACATCAATATGCAAAATAAAATCGATGAGGAAATAAATCAGGTCCATAATTGCCTATGCCTTGTACTCTTCATTTCTCAGGCTGTAACTGCGTTGGCTACAGCCTGAAATTTTTAGAGCATTATTCTCATTAGTCCGCCAGAAACAGCGGGCCCATTGGCGGTTTTGGAAGATCAAATCGGTCAGGGTAATCTACCGCAACCAGATACAGCCCTTCCGCTTTCGCCGTTGCTGCCGCCAGCGTTCTGTCCTTTGCCGCTAACAGCTCTGCTATCCAACTCTCTGGCTGGTTGTGGGCGCCTACTTCCATCAGGCTACCGACAATATTCCTCACCATATGATGTACAAAGGCATTCGCTTTGATATCTACCACCACATAAGGACCATGTCGCGTGACGTTAATATGCATAACGTTGCGCCACGGCGTTCGGGACTGGCACTGCACCGCGCGAAATGAGGTGAAATCATTCTCGCCCAACAAGCATTGCGCAGCCCGATGCATCCGTTCGGCATCCAGCGGTTCGTAGAAGTGGGTCACACCTTTACTCAACACCGCCGGGCGCAGCCGATGATTGTAGATGATGTAGCGATAACGGCGAGCCGTGGCGCTAAATCGGGCATGAAAATCATCAGGTACAGCTTTAACCCAACGCACGGCGATGTCACCAGGTAAATTCGCATTTACGCCTAATGTCCACGCCGCGTCTTTGCGCTGCGCGGTGGTTTCGAAATGCACTACCTGCCCGGTGCCGTGTACGCCTGCGTCAGTACGCCCGGCGCAGAAGACGGTGATGGGCTCGTTCGCCACCAGGGAGAGCGCCTTTTCCAGCTTCTCCTGCACACTGCGGACTTCGTTCTGCCGTTGCCAGCCGTAATACCTACTGCCGTCGTACTCAATGCCCAGCGCAATTTTATAAACTGGCGGTTGTTGCTGGTCGGACATTAGTACAGATACTCCTGCACCAGTTTCTCGGCGATTTTCACTGCCATCAGTGCGCCGCCAAAACGGACGTTATCGGCCACCGACCAGAACTGGATTTGCTCTGGAATACCGTAATCATTGCGCACGCAGCCCACAGAAAGATGCGGCGTACCGGAAGCGTCACCCACCTGCGTCGGGAATTCGTTCTCTTCGGAAAGCACAATATCTTCACCCTGAGTAAAGGCATCACGCGCTTCTTCTGCCGCCAGCGGACGCAGAGCTTCAAAGTTGACCATCTGAGCGTGACCGTAAAATACCGGTGCCTGCACGACGCTTGCCGAAATCATCAGCCCTTCGTCCTGCATGATTTTGCGCACTTCATCGACGATACGACGTTCTTCGCGCACGCTACCTTCCCTGTCCGGCAGTAACGGCAGCATGTTGAACGCCAACTGACGTCCGAAGAAATCTTCTTCGTCAATCGGAATGCCGTTGAGCAATTTCGCACTCTGCCCCGCTAACGCATCGACCGCTTTTTTGCCCTGTGCGGAGGCTGAAATCAGGCTGGTAACGCTAATACGCGACAATCCGCCCTGATCGATTAACGGTTTCAGAGAAGCCAGCAGCTGGCTGGTCAGGCTGTCCGGTACGGCGATAACATTACGGTTACGGTAATCAGCAAGTACAAACGGGTTTACTTCCGGCACCACCAGCGGTACGTCGGGTTCGAGAGCGAACAATCCGCTGCTGTCGATAACCAGGCAGCCTGAGTTGGTTGCTTCTTCAACCCAGGTCGCGGTCGCTTCTTTGCCTGCGACAAAAAACGCCAGTTGCGCCTGCGTCCAGTCAAATTCGGCGGCATCCTGCACGGTGATTGTCTTACCACCAAAGCGCAGATGTTCGCCTGCGCTTTCGTTACGTGCCAGTGCATAAATTTCCCCAACCGGGAACTGACGTTCAGCCAGCGTTTCAATCAGGGCTTCGCCCACAGCGCCAGTTGCGCCCAGGACGGCAATGTTCCAGCCTTCAGACATGGTGGTTTACTCCAGAAAATGCAAAGCTCCCTGCCTATGTTACAGCAGAGAGCATGAAGAAGAGATTAACGAGCCGGATGATGAACGGCGTTAAAACCCAGTTTACACAGTAATGCCGCCGCGCTGGCGTCATCACAGATCACATACAGAGACGACCATTCACGGCGCTCAAGATAGTTTTTGCGCAGTTTATCGAACTCACCCGGTATTCCGGCGACTTTACGCAGCGGTGCGTCGTCGCGGCGCACATCATACACCAAATGCACCAGCCTTTTTAGCGTCGGCTGATCGAGCGGTCCATGCAGCGTGATGCGGCCAAACTCCGGCGCGGGCAGTAAAGTATCCAACGCCACGTGCTGTTCATGACCAATAAACTTGCTGTAGGCTTCAAACACTTGCGTTGTGCCACGCGCTTTACCTTCGAGGGTATAGCCCGCGATATGCGGCGTGCCGATATCCACTTTTTGCAGCAGCTCGACGTTGAGTTCTGGCTCGCCTTCCCAGACATCCAGCACCGCGCTTAACTTCTGACCTTCATTCAGGCAGGTCAGCAGTGCGGTATTATCGACAACGGCACCACGACAGGCGTTAATCAGAATTGCCCCCGGCTTCAGGCTGCGAATCAGTTTTTCATCCGCCAGATGCCGCGTTTTATACGGACCATCTTTAAAGAGTGGCGTATGGAAAGTCAGAATGTCTGCTTGCGCGACCAGTTCATCAAGAGGACGGAAATCCCCCTCATCCCCACGATCGGCGCGTGGTGGATCGCAAAGTAATGTTTTGATCCCCCACGCTTCCAGCCGTGCCTGTAACCGTCGCCCGACGTTGCCGACGCCCACGATCCCCACGGTACGCTCGTGCAGTGAAAATCCATCGCGTTCGGCAAGCATCAGCAGTGACGAGAAAACATATTCCACTACCGCAATCGCATTGCAGCCAGGTGCAGCAGAAAAACCAATTCCCGCCTGCTTTAACCACGCTTCATCGACATGGTCCGTCCCCGCGGTCGCGGTGCCAATAAATTTTACCGGTTTTCCTGCCAGCAAAGATTCATTCACTTTCGTGACCGAACGCACCATCAAAGCATCTGCATCATCCAGTTCAGCAACTGGAATTGGACGCCCCGGAACCGCTTTCACCTCCCCCAGACGACTAAATAATTCGCGGGCATAAGGCATATTTTCATCAACAAGGATTTTTAACCCTTTTTCAGTCTCTGACAATCTAAGGCTCCTTTATCAACAAACGCCCATTTGCAAACTGCTGTTTAATCTGAAAAAACATTCATAATCATACAGATAACAACATAACCATTTAGACGGGCGATACTGAAAAATTGTTATTCAGTATCGCCCTTTAAGCCGTTTCAGGCTATATAAAATTAATCCCCCGTGGACACTGCGTGGACACTTACGCCACCTTTCAGCGGATTAAGGGCCACCGCATCCTGCAGGTAATCCGGTGCAAAATGTGCATATGCCATTGTTTGCTGAATGGTTGCGTGGCCAAGAATCTTCTGAAGCGCAATAATGTTTCCTCCGTTCATCACAAAATGGCTGGCGAACGTATGCCGCAGCACATGTGCAGCCTGGCCTTTTGGCAAATCGGGCTTAACTCTTTTCAGCGCCAGACAGAATTCCCGGTACTTCACCTCAAACAAGCTGCCTGTTTCTCTGGTTTTGATCGCCTCACAAACTGCCTGCGAAATTGGCACTGTTCTCTTTCGGCCATTTTTGGTTTCAAGAAACGTCACTCGGTTATGAACTATCTGTTCACCACGGAGCTTACAGGCTTCACTCCAGCGCGCTCCTGTGCTTAAACACAAAAGAGCAACACGCCAGTAATCGCCCTCCAATGTATCGAGCAATAACGCAACTTCCTTCTGTGACAGGAACGCCATTTCTCGTGGAGATACATAAAGAATAGAAATTCCCCTTACCGGATGTTCTGCATCCCAAAGACCTATTTTTTTCAGCACGGTAAACATTCCGGATAACCGATTCATGTACCTGTTAGCAGATGACGGTTTCAATCCATCAGCTATCTTTTGAGAACGCCACGCGATAATTTTCAGCTTATCAAGATCCACAGCCTGCATATCAGCGCCAAGCTCATTGATTATGTTGCGCAGTTGTTTTCGGTCTTCTTCCGCCTTACGCCTGTGTTGACCGTGATACATCCACCACAACTCAAGCAAATCATTTAGCGTTCGGCGATCACGGTAGCCCTGTATATATTCCCGCTTTTCAGCGTTCGCCATGATGTAGCGTTCAGTGGCCACCGCTACCGATTTTTTGTCAAATACCTTACGCACGCGCTTTCCCTTGCGTCCGTTCGGCCTGATGTCCAGCAAATAACGACCATCTTCGAGCTTCTTAATTGACATTGCGAAGCCCTCCAATGAACCGCTCTACAATTTCTCCAGCCTCTTTCCAGCAATAATCAGACCAGACAAAGAGCAGGTCTAACCAGTTTTCTGGCCTTAGCGGGGTGATTTTTGGCTTGTTTCGGTTGAAACCTGATCTCCCTCCGAATCGAAGAAGCCATCAAGAGAGAGAGGCGGAGCAATCTGCCCCGTCGCAGCATTAGTTTGATTAAACATCACCCAATCCGAATACTTCCGAAAACGAGGATGATTCAAAATCAGGAGTAACGTTTCTCCAGGTATCATTCTTCCCAATATTTCATAATTTTTGAGATTGTTTTGAGATACCCCTGTCACCTCTTCCATCTCTCTACGTGACAATCCCTCTGCCTCTCGAATCAGGCGAAGTTTTTCTCCAAGGCTTGATTTATGGATCATATGTGATCTAAACTCCACGCTATTGGGTTACATGTAATACAAAACATTCAAATAGCCAAAATAAGCCTATATAAGCCATTTTGGGCCATTTGGACGAATTAAGGAGATTACCACAATGAGCGAATCAGAGCTTGAGGGGTTCATTCAGGTAGCACCATATCCACTTGAAGCGGTGCCATATCAACTATTTGCCAAGATGATTGGTCGCAAAGAATCAACCGTCAGAACCATGATTGACGCTGCAAAGTTACCAACGATTGACTTTGTGAAACCAGGTTCAGTGAAGACGCGAGCATCAGAAAACTGGGTATATCTGCCAGCATTTAACGCAGGTATGCGCAAAGCGTTTTTTGATCAGCCGAAAGAACGCCGCGATGCATGGTTGTTGTGGCTGGGGCTTTAATCATAAATGACCAGCAATATCACCAGCGCCATTTTGGACCTTGTATTCCTAGAAGTGGGTGTAATAGCGATTTATCTGCTTAGCAAGCTAACAGGACAAAAAGAACGCTTTATTGTTCTCAACGTTCATTACCTCGCCGCTTATGCCAGAGGTCTTTTTCCGATCACCATTGGTGCGGTGCTCATAGCGTTTGTTATTTGGCTCATCGGATAGAGGCACAAAAAATGAATAAGCAACAGCAAAACAGCGAACCCCATCACATGAGGTTTCGCCGTAGATACTTCAAAAATGGACGTTATGTAGGATGCATCAGTCGATTAGCCAAACAAGTGTTTAAAAGCAAAGGAGATACCTGTGGTAAGTGCAGATGAGGCGGTGCTTTTTATTGCATCTATCGCCCCACTCTTGGTTGCATCGACAAGTTTATCTCCAAGCGATTGCTTAAGTGACTCTGGATCAAGTTTCAATAATTCAAGTCCTTTAGCCGTAAGTACCGCCTTATCGAAACTTTCAAAAGGAACAGCATCGGCAGATACATAACCAGCAGCAATAAGCCACTCAATGGAGTAATAACGAAGAACAAGAGCTTCATGTTTTTGCTTTCTGACCGCCGGGTCCTTCTCTTCAAACGTTGGAGCGGAAACCCCGGTTAAAGCACAAACATCAATGGTTACTTTTCGGGGAAATGACTCATAAAGAAACGCAAAAGTTTTACCAACAGTTTCATTAAAAACATCAATATTTGAAGGTGTTGCCATGGATAACCTCACACAGACAAAAGAAACAGCCATAAAAGAACTATATGACGATTTACGTTCCATCATTACACAACAAAAATCAGGTCGGCTAGACCCTACACGAGCAAAAGCCGCATGGGAAGTGGCACTGGCCAACCGGGATACTGGAGTAATTAGTGAAGTTATGGCCGAAGTAATTTTTAAACTTACAAGAAACATCGGACTGTAGATCTTCAACACATTGAGGCAAGTCGGAATATGAAACAGCAACGTAATTCACGCTTTCGTAATGGTGCTGAACGCCACGCTAACCGTTTCGCTACCAGTGCATCACGCAGTAACATCCGCTACAGCCTGAGTGATACACATGCAACGCCGGATGGCTACCCAGTAAAACAAATCGGCGAGCATGCCTGGCTGATTGAGAAAGCTGGAATCGTGGTCCACAAATGCCCGCGCAATCCGTTTACCGGAAACCGCATTTTTGCATTGAGCTGCGGCGACAATCACTTCGGGCAGGATTTCACATTATACGAAGCACTTCGCACGGTTGATCGTCTGCTTCGCGGGCAAAGTTTTATTAAACAGGCTGATTTATAACAGGTGCTTTATGACCAAAGAGCATGCACAAGGTGTATTTATCCGTTTTATTGATTTTCGCGGTGAACTGTTATTACGCGCATCAGCCATTGACGGAGTTGTTCCATCCGAAAAAAACGCAGCTACTTACGTTTATCTGAACGGTACGCGCCTGACTGTGGAGCTTCCGTACCAGACCGTACGAGAAATCATTAGCGAAGCTGAAAAGGCACGTCAGGTTAATGGCGATGAACCCTATATCGAAATTATTTGTATGGATTCAGAAGCTGAAATTCAGAAAGCAGATTAAAGGGCGTTGCGATGGGCAAAGAATATAAAACTCTCATTAATAAAGCACTTGAACGATTTTATTTTCGCTTAAGTGCATCAGGCGCTCATGCTGAACGTGCAGCCCGTGATTCATTGACCAGGGCAATCCGGAGTTTGTATGACGTCGCTTTTTACGCTGATGATCTGGATGCACTTAACGAACTTTCCGAGCTGATCTGTGCCGCAGAATGCGGGGAACATATTGAACCGTATAAGCTGGGGAATATCGCATGAGTATATTTATCTCATGGCTTGTTCTGATTATTTCGGTGGCCTGCGCCATTGGGATTATGCGAATTATTCATTCAGTAAAAAAGATTGAACGCTTTTTCACTGACGAATAACAGCTTAAACAAAACACCAGATTAAACCCGAAAACCTGAAAACTATCCGCATTCGCGGAGGTATTCGCACACGTAAATAACGGAGATATAAAATGAACGCAAAAGAAGAAGGCATTATCGACACATTAAAAAAATTATCAGAAGCGGAAGATGAAATGGCTAAAGATGCCGTGAAGCGTAGCCAACATATGGCAGCACTTCACGCACTGACCATTGCAAAAATCACCGCTGACGCAGCCAAAATTATTGAGGAACAGAGCAAAGAAATCGACACTCTTAAAACACAGTCAACAGTTGCAGCCATGAATCCGTCCAGCATTGGACGCTGCATTTATATTCTTGGTTCAGCAATGATGCTGCAATACACCATTATTGCCGAACTGCACGGCAAATACCTGATAACGCCTTACCACACAAAAGAGTCAGAGCTTCTGACAAATCTCCGCCTGATAGAACGCTCTCAAGCTGTATTCATTGATGACGCGCAACGTGCCGTATTTAACGCATAGGGTTACTGGACAAAGGGGGCGCAATGGCAATTAAGCATTTTCCCGTCGTTCGCTTTACCTCCAGAGGGCGCGAATACGAGGTCGACGAACGCCTGATTACCACTATCGACAAACATCGTTCGGAAAAGGATGCACACCACATCTACCTCACTGACGGCACTTACTTCTGCGCCACCAACGTGGCGCGGGTGAATCTTATCCGACAGGTACAGGAGCCACGCAGATGACCATTCTGGACTACATCGCTACTCATCCGGGTTGTAGCGGCGGAGATATCGCCGCAGCACTGAATACTCCAACCACAGCCATTAATGCTGAGTTACGCCGACTTTGGCGTGGCGGCTTAGTCATCAGAACAAACCGCAGCACAGGTGGTCGCGCTCGCAAAACAGGAGGCCAGGCTTCTTACCACGTAAACCCGATGCCGTTCGGGTGTAGCAATCCACTTACTCACATGTTTAACCAGCTACTGAAGGAAGCCAGAACATGAGCAACATCAACCACCAGAAGCTACGCGAACTGGCATTTGCTCTGCAACGAATGGCAACGCCTCAAAAATTACTGGCATTTCGCGCAATGCTCTCGCCGTCTGCTGTGCTGGCACTGCTGGATGAGCTGGAGCACGCCAGAACCACGGCTCCTGCCATTCGCCTGACGCTCCATCATGAAATCGCTGATTTCTGCGCGACATTGGAGTCGCCGGGCGAACCGGAAACGCCGGAAGCAATACAGCAAGAGCTGCTGCAACGCATTGACAAGGTTTTTGATTTTTTTCTGAACCAGTAAGAAACCAGAACATGCACACACAAAAAAACCGCTTGCCATGCCTCAATCGGTCAGGTTACATTTCCGCTGCACCTCATAAAACGGGTGCCGGGATTCTCAACCCGATACAGAGCAAAGCGCATAACCGCGCAAGCGGTTTTTTTGTGCGTACTGTATTGCCACGTCTTTTTCGCGTCAGAATTATGGCGGGGCGTACGGGGCCGACTTCGGTCGGGCCGGATTCTTTGCTCTCCGGTGTTGAGAACCCTGTACGTCTCGCCACCCCGAGATTCTCAACTCTGGATGGTGAGTTATTTCTATCACCGAGCAAAGAGGCCACACCATGGCAGACCGCAAACAGCACCGCGCTATCGCGGAGCGTCGTCACATCCAGACTGAAATCAACCGCAGACTTTCCCGCGCATCACGCGTCGCGCAAATCATGCACATCAATATGCTGCATGAGCGCAGCCACGCACTATCAAACATTTATTCCGCCTCTGTTTTCAGCTATCTGGCGGATGATCTGCGCGAGCTTCAGCAGCTCATCGAGCAGCAAAACAAACTCCATTAATTCCTGTTCCAGGCCTTTCCTGCACTTTGCGGCGGGAGGCCTTCGCACATCTGTAACAAGAGGATTGCAGCAATGATTCTCGCCAACGACTTTCTTGAATACCTGCTCAACACAGAACGTGATCTTGCCGCTCGCGTGCGTGATCGTTATGACATGTACCTGAAATCCCTGCCTGTACCGCAGCTCGCTGACGGAAAGATTGTTATTGATGGTCGCTACATGATTGACAGCCACGAGGGAAATTACAGGCTTTACCGCATTGAAGGTGGCACCCCGTCCGTTATTGGCATTTACCAGCGCCCATCCTCTGCAATCGTCGATGTGATTGCCGACAGCATCCGCATCACACATCGCCATGCCGACACAGAAGACACCGTGCTGGAAATTCAGCGGCTGGCTGCCGTCTGCCGCGACACCCTGAATGGCATGACGAAGTAAATCACTATGACGGCAGAGTACATCAGGGACTGGCAACAACCGCGCCACGCAGTGGGGCGTGAAGGAACGGAGATCCCCACTCCTGAATCCGCGCTTTCCTCCTGGCTGGATGCCTACCGGGCAGAGAACGAGCGCTGCCAGGAAATGGCTGATGCGGCGTTCTCCGCCACGCCGCTGGGCAACCTGATTAATAAAAGCCTGGACGCACAGGAAAAACAGGACAAAACCATCACACTGGCAGGAGACGCCAGAAAACAGGCACGCGGCGCGGTGGATGAAGCCATGGCCTCGCTGCGCCTGCTGCCGTCCTATCTGCGCGATCCGCTTATTCGCCACCTCTCCTTCCTGCGCAAAAAACAGGAAGCCGATCGTCAGAAAGGCAAAAAGAGCTGGCAGGCTGAACGCTATGCACGCGGAACCCTGCGCAAAATATTCGAACGTCTGGATCGCACTGACGGACGCTGGCTGACACCGGGTTATCGCTCCCTTGCCGGGCGTGAACGCCTGGACGATTTGCTTTACCTGCCGCAGCTCAACAAGCACCAGATACAGACGCTGGCCACCATGACGGCGGCGATGTTCAGCAGCACCTTCGAAACACTCTGCGATGGCTTTGGTGCCAGAGATGGCGAGCTGACCATGGATGTAATGTTGAAGGCTTACCGGATGCTGGCCCGTATCGCATTATGCCTGCACATCATGCCGCCACATTACGAAGCCCTGAACAAGAGCGATCCGGATACGGAACTGTTACCGGGCGCAATCCTTCGCCTGACCTGTGCGCAATGGTGGAAACGCAAACTGTGGCTGTTACGTTGCGAGTGGAGAGAAGAACAACTCCGCGCCGCCTGTCTGGTTTCCAGAAAAACATCGCCCTATCTGAGCCAGGACGCGTTAAGCGAGTTTCGCGCACAGCGCGAGAAAACACGCGATTTTCTGAAAAGTTTCATGCTGGAAAACGAAGACGGGTTCACTATTGATCTCGAGACAGTGTATTACGCGGGAGTAAGTAACCCAGTTCACCGTAAGGCAGAAATGATGGCCACCATGAAGGGGCTGGAACTTCTGGCCGAAGCCCGTGGCGACAAAGCGGTGTTTCTGACTGTCACCTGCCCGTCAAAATACCACGCCACAACAGAGAACGGTCATCCGAATCCCAAATGGAACGGAGCCACCATGCGCGACTCCAGCGATTACCTGGTTAACACGTTTTTTGCGGCGGTCCGCAAAAAACTGAACCGCGACGGCCTGCGCTGGTATGGCATCCGCACGGTGGAGCCTCACCATGACGGCACCGTGCACTGGCACATGATGGTCTTTGCTCATCCGGAAGAAATCGACAGCATCGTGGCCATCACCCGCGATATTGCCATTCAGGAAGACCGCCACGAGCTGGGCAATGATATTACTCCGCGCTTTAAGGTGGAGTATGTCGACGGCTCAAAAGGCACACCAACCAGCTACATCGCCACCTACATCGGAAAGAACCTGGACAGCCGCGCCGTGGATGGCATCGACCCGAAAACGGGCAAGCCACGCGTTGACCACGAAACCGGAAAATCAATGGCCGAGAGCGTGGAACGCGCCATCGGCTGGGCGCGCCTTCACCGGGTCCGCCAGTTCCAGTTCTTTGGCATTCCCTCCCGTCAGGTGTGGCGTGAACTCCGCCGCCTTGCCAGCCAGATGGCACGCAACCCGGAAGGCCCGCAACGGCTGAAGGATGACGCAATGGATGCGGTTCTTGCTGCCGCTGATGCCGGGTGTTTTGCCACCTACATTGAAAAACAGGGTGGCGTACTTGTTCCGCGCAAGGACTACCTGATTCGCACAGCCTACGACCTCGCAGATGAGCTGAACGATTACGGCGAACAGAGTGTACAGATTTACGGGATCTGGTCGCCACTCATCGGGGAATCCTCCCGTGTGTGCACGCACCCGGATAACTGGAAGCTGGTAAGACGTAAACCGGAAGCGGAAGACAGCACCCACGAAAATGGTTTTGACCTTCAGGGCGGCCCTGCCGCCCCTTGGACTCGTGGCAATAACTGTCCCCGTGTACAGGAAACGGACAACAACGGGACAGAACAGCCGGAAGAACGGCCAGCACCGTGGCCGCAGCTCCCTGACGGCGTTGAAGTGAACGAATGGATGCGCTCACTGAAACGGCACGAACGCCGGGCGCTGATGCGTTCGCTGCGTGACAAACAGGCAAAAAACAGCAGTGATGAAATGCAGAGCTGGACACAGAGCCGCAAACAGCAGCGGCCTTTGCCTGATAACCACGAATTACTCGCTAAAGAATGGCGGGAGTCTGCTGAATCTCTCGGCCTGCATATCGGTGAACAACAGATGCAGCACCTGTTACGGGGCGGCAGTCTGTACGTTGACGGCAGCATCATTGCACCGCAGGGATTTGAAATTGTACGCAAACCGGATACCCGCCCGGACAGCCGAATCACGCAGCTCTGGCAGCGCCTGAGCCGTAATCACGGCGTAAGCAGCACGGAGATCCGCCATAACCCGGTCGCCAGCTATCTGGCACAGCTGGGGGCATCAGACCCTGAAGCCGCCGCACGTCTGGCATCCACACTTCAGCAGGACCAGAACACCATGAAAACCCCCGTTACCGTGCTTTCTGACATGCTGCGCGCCATCCGTGACGCAGAGCACGCACAGAGAATCAGTGAAACCACTGAACGCGCCCACCGCAAAGCAGACCTGCTGCGGGGTGGCCTGACCAGTGGAAACAAAAAACAGACAGAAATGGGATTCACAAATCCCGTAAATGAGCAAAAAACGTGCCATAAAACATGAAGTGCGCGCAAAACAGGCAAAAACGGGATTTCAGAATCCCGTAAACGATTAATTAATCAACATAAGGAAAAGCGACATGAAAATTTGTATCGACGACGGCTCCACCAACATCAAGCTGGCATGGACTGAGAACGGCGAACGCCGCAACGCCATCAGCCCGAACAGCTTCAAGTCGGAATGGTCTGCGCCGTTCGGTGGCATGCAGCCCGCGAACTACATGCTTGATGGAGTGCGCTATGGTTTTGATCCGGTCAGCGATCGCTTTGTCCAGACAACCGACACGCAATACCAATACAGCGATGTAAATGTCATTGCCATTCATCACGCGCTGGTCAAATCAGGCATCACGCCACAGGAGGTGGATGTGGTTGTCACCCTGCCACTGAGCGAGTATTTCGACACAAACGCACAGCCGGACATGGCCAACATCAACCGCAAAAAAGCGAACGTTATGCGCCCGGTGGAGTACCAGAACGGCGAAGCATTCACTATCCGTAACGTGCGGGTTATGCCTGAATCCATTCCGGCTGGCTTTAAGGCACTGGCTGACATGAGTCCGTTTGAATCCCTGCTGATTGTGGATTTGGGCGGAACCACGCTGGATGTGGCAAAGGTTCAGGGGCAACTGGCAGGTATCAGCCAGGTGTTTTGCGATCCACACGTAGGCGTTTCTCTGATGGCCGATGCCGTACTGTCGGTGATGGCCACTAACGGTATGCGCACCAGTCACCACATCGCCAATACCATTATCGAACATCGCCATGATGAAGCCTGGCTGCGCCAGCACATCCACAATGACGCGCATTACGCCAGCCTGATGGCGGTTATTCGTGAAAAGGAAGAAACACTGAAACAACGCGTGATCCGCGCGCTGGCGGGTTTTTCGGGTTACGGGCGGGTGATGGTTGTCGGTGGAGGGGCGGAGATTGTGGCACCCGCTATCCGCGAAGCCTGCGGAGTTAATGCGACTTTCATCGCGGACGGGGTGCCACAGTTTGCTCTGGTTAATGGGCTGTACGCAATGGACAAGGAGTAAACCAATGACGACACCAACCAGACGGATAAGTTTCTATCTGAAGCCTGCGGCCGTCAAGAACGAAAGCGAAGCATGCGCCTGGCTGGACAGCCTTACACCAGAAGCCCGCAAAAGCGGCCAACGCGTGGCTTTTCTGGCCGGGCTGGCTCTTCTGAAAATGAATCCGGCAGAGGCTTACCGACTGGCTGCATGGGCTGACGATGAGGCGTTATCAGTGACACAAACCAGGACAGAATGCCCCGCGTCACAGCCAGTATCAACCGCACAGATAACCAGTCAGATGGCCGGAAATATCCGGGCGTTATTTCCCGAATAACACAACATCAGGGCGCATCCGCCTGATGACTTTAATCCGGGAACATAAACAAGGGGGACACAATGCAACACATTGACAGAGAAAAAGGAAAAAAGCATGAACAGAAAACAGAAACAAGAGTTGAAATACTTCTTACGTAAAGAAATTGCCAGGCTTGAAGATGCAGAGTCACAATCATCAGAAATTCCGTTCGGAATGGATATCAACGACGCCCGTATGCTTCAGGCATACCGTATAGCTCAGGCTGCACTACAGACAAAACCGTTAAATAACATACATGAAAAGTATGATTATTTTACGGATACCGCTTGCTTGCTGACATCTGAAGAACAAAAGATAGCCCAACTTTTAGGCGACGCATGGAACCTGTATTTAACATTGCCAGTTGAGCATCCAATGGGTAGAGATGAATTTTGCCGGGCAATTCATCATTGCCAAAATATGGTGTTGGCACGCCCGGCCATCAGGGCGTTGGCCAGGAAGGGGCAAGGCTATAAAAGATAAGTAAAACGCCCTCCTCCAGGGCGTTTATTTCAATGCACAATAGTGCACAAAATTGCACAATTTTTTTGAACGACTTTTTGCCCTTCCGGCCCGCGTGGCGGCTGGATCCGTCAAGGATCCGTGCGTGCACAAAAAAACGCGTTTTTTCTGCGCGTAGGTGACGGGGGAACAGCCCGCATTTCAGGGGGTAAATAGCATTCCCTGAACGATGTCGCAGAGATACAACAGAATGGCTGTATTTCTCACGCTGAACGTGAAAAAGACGTGAGGGCTTTTGATTTGATGGGGTGAAAGGTAAGGCCGTCAAAATCGCACTGAGACGGCGAGAACATGCAGTCAACGCGGTGGGATTGCGTAAGAGTCTGACCGTCGATGGTGGCGATAAACTGGAAAGCGTCGTGAAACTATCTGACTGATACAGGAGCTGGAGAGTCGGGGCATAAATTTTTTATGCCCCGGCGAAGCAGCAGACAAGCGAAGCGCGTCAGGATGTGGGCTGGGTGTCTAACAGTGCGTAAGGGTTAAAGCGGATCACCTCTTCGCCAAGCCAGTCATTGATGTGCTTCATGGCCTCCATGACGGGCATCAGCTCGTTAATTGCGTAAACCCGCGCGGCCTTCTCCACATCACCAAACGCACTTTTTTCACCCGGCATCGCCCCCATCAGTTGCGGCGGAACGCGGTGCGCAGCCAGCACATCATCACGGGATGCCGCCTTAACATTCATGAACTCATCTTTTGCGGTGATCTGCTGGAACGGCAAAATTTGCACCCCCTCTTTGCCCCCGTTGGGCGCATGAATGAGCACGTTTTTAAACGCACCACCACCACGTGCCCCCTGTAGCGTTTCTTTCAGGGAGTCCATGCTTTCGCGGTTTACCTGCGCTGCACCGATGTAGATGATGCACCCGGCGTGGGATCCGTTGTCGTAGTACAGTTTTCTGAACATGTCCGCCGAATGAGAAAGGCTGGCCGAGAGTAATGCGCCAAGATATTCCGGCATGCCGTAGATTTCCTGGTTAATATCCGGATTCATCAGGTGGCACACTTTGCCAGGGCGAAACTGGAACGCGTCCTTGCCATCCTGCACATACCACCATGATTCAAGATCGCTTCCGCGTCGCATGTATTTCGCCAGGGCGTGCCGTAATTTAAGCGGTTCGCCGAGCATATTGCTTCGAAGCTCAAGGAATGCGTTACCGAACACAAACCAGTCCAGCGCCAGCGCCGAGAAATCCTGCCGGGAAAGCAGCGGGTGCGGAATATAGCAGCCGAGCAATACATTGCGCTTAAAGTAAAGCGCAGACTGATGCCAGGACGTTTGCCGGGCAGCTCTTGCCAGACCGTACCAGTCCACCGGGGTTTCATACCATCGCCCGTTATCAGCACAGTACATATTGTCCAGCAGGTCATGCCCGGTCAGGCGGTAAGGACCATCAAATGTGAATGCACTGAGCGACGATTCTTTCCTGAGCGCATCAGCGAGATCAATGCGTGAACTCATGCGCACTTTTTTATTTTTTCTGCTCATCAGAACTCCATAACCGTGAAACGCTCGTTTTCTCCTTCGCCGCCAATTGGTTCGTTAATGACAGCAAGCATGGTTGCCCACGCAAGGTCGCCGTGGCTGATCCCCCTCGCGCGGTCCGTTTCGTAAGTGATAAAGCCGCCCGGTGTTTTCACCTTACGCACGGCGTTAAAGGCCGCGACCAGCTCGCGTTCGGCGCGATCGTATTCCCACCGCCCGGCACGCATTATTTGCAGCATTTTCAGTACCAGCGACCGTTTTGATGACAGCGTGAAGGTGTACGGAATAGCAGCAGGGAAAAACCGTTTCACTATCTGATAAACAGCCTCCCCGTTCCCGCCCGTCACATCAATGCCGATGTGTTCCACGTTGTAGCGACACGTGAACTCTTCAATGACTCTGGCCTGTTCTTCAAACTCCAGCCCCTGAACGCGTCGCGTCTCCACCGTTCGAAAACGGCCACCAGGAACAGCCGGAGGAACCACCACGGACACCGCGCCACTGTCGCCGTTTCCACTGCTGCCGTTTGCGTCATACCCAATCCATACCGGACGATTCCCCATCGGGCGGGGAGCAAAAGGTTTCCAGTCTTTCCAGTCGTCGTATCCATCAACGCCGCAGCCAATCAGGATATTCAGGTTAAATGCCGATTCCCCTTCGCGGACAAACTCACACATATAGAGATTGCGGAACTCGTCTTCGGTGTTTTCATCACGAATTTCATCAATATCGGTGTGTTTCCAGCCGTGATTAACCACATCTTCCAGCGTGACAATTTGCCGCCACGTCCGGTCGGGGCATATAAGCCCGTTATGCAGCGTTTTCCAGTCCACAGAAAAACGCTGGCGTTTATGCGCGGCCTTTTTTTCGTTCCAGCGGTCGCCGTTCCAGTAGACGTATGCCTCGTGCGTTTCGGTTGATGGCGTGGAGAAGTAGGTGCGTCGCAGCCCGCTGAGGGTTGCCATAGCGCCAGCCACCTTGCGCAGTTCAGCAAAGCGACTGACCCAGAAAAATTCATCAAAATAAAAATTGCCTGTGTAGGACTGTGCCGTCGCAGCAGAAGTACCGAGAAAATGCAGCTCTGCGCCGTTGGAGAGGATGATTTTATCGCCCCCCTTCAGCTCCACATCAACTTCAGCCGCGGCCTTCTGAATAATGCTTTTAAACTGGAACGCCTGACGACGCGACGCAGACAAAAAAATCTGGTTACGCTGGTAAGGTTGCGCCACATCGTCACGCAGCGCCATCAGCAGTGCTTCCTGTGCAAAATACCAAGTCGCCCCAATCTGTCGGGATTTCAGGATCATCCTGTTACGTATCCCGGCTTCCCTGCAAAGGGTCAGGGAGTCAAACCAGCCCCGCTGATGCCACTCCAGCCTGCTGATGATTTTTTCCCGCAGTGCGGCAATCTGTTCCGGCGTGAAATGATTTTTGAGTTTTTTCGCCCGGCCTTTCTTTCCTGCGGTCATCACATCCGGCTGGCCATCATGCAGCTTTTTAAGCTGCCGGGTCAGCAGGTCTATTTCCTTGAAGTCACCGCCTGTTTTATTCTGTTTTTCAGTAAGCTGGATGAGGCGCGCATCGATGGACTGCGTGACACGCTGCACAGGTGGCGTTTCATCCCACTGGTCGCGTTTTTTCCACGCATAAATCGTGTTCGGGTTTATTCCCATCAGACGTGATATTTCTGCGGGCGGATAACCCTGCCAGTAAAGTTGCCGCGCACGCTGGCGCACAAAAGCGTCCTGAATCATTGCTCCCCCTGAGTAATTACAGGAAGATTACCCGCGCGCGAAACTGTTCTCCTTAACCCCCTGTTCTGGCCGTTTTCTTACAACAAAAGCCCTTTGTATCAGCCTGTTACGCTTTGCCATCATGACTGAAGAACCAGTCAGAGGGGCAAAAACTATGGCTAATGAAAAAAAGACATCACGCAAAAAGTTTCGCGTGGCTGTCTCCGGATCAACTGTTGACGGCCGCGAAATCAGTCCGGTGCATCTGCGTGAAGCTGCTGAGAACTTCGACCCGGATGTTTACGCTGCCCGCGTGAACGTTGAGCACTATCTCTCGCCATGCCCGTCAAGCGAATTTTCCGCAATGGGCGATGTCACCGCACTGAGTACGGAAGACATTACGGAAGGTCCGCTGGCCGGGCGTACTGCGCTGTATGCAGAAATCGAACCGACCGAGCGCATGAAGCAGCTTGTCGCGGACGGCAAGAAAATCTATTCCAGTATCGAACTGCACCCGCAGTTCTCCGTTAACGGGCGCGCCTATCTGGTCGGGCTGGCGATGACCGACACCCCGGCAAGCCTGGGCACTGAGCGCCTGAAATTCACGGCACAGCAACGTCAGGCGGTGATGACGTTCAACAGTATCCAGGGTGAAGCGCCGCTTATCTCCGAAGCCATCGAGTCTGAAATCATCGAAATGGCAGAACAACGCCAGGAAGAAGGCACCCAGTGGTTTAACCGCGTAATGGGGATTATTGGCCGTGGCCGCAAAGCGGATGACGCCAGTTTTTCCCGTATTCAGGAAGCGGTGGAAGGCGTAGCAACGTCACAGGCCGACATTATCGACCGTTTTAATGTGCTGGAAACCCGCCATCAGCAGGACAGCCAGAAAATTACGTCACTGACCACAGAGCTGGCAGCACTGAAGGAAAAACTGCGCACGCAGGACGGCGATCCGCAGAACCGGTTCACCGCAACGGGCGCAGCCTCCGATCAACTGGCTGACTTCTGATAAGACAAAGGAGCAAATTTTTATGAATCTGGTGATGTCAGATAATGCCCGTAACAAGCTGGGCTGCTACATGACGCAGCAGGCGTCGCTTAACAATATCCCGGTTTCTGCGCTGGTATCGCGATTTACCGTCAATCCATCGGTACAACAGCGTTTTGAAAACGCTTCAAAGGAAAGTACCGAATTTACGAAAAGAATTAATGTAATCGGTGTAACTGACCAGAAAGGCGAAAAAGTTCTCCTGGACACCACCGGGCCGATTGCGCGCACGAATACCAGTTATGACGGCACAGATCGCCGTAATCCGATTAACGCTGTCGATATGAAGGCTCGTCAGTACCAGTGTGAACAGGTGAACTACGACACGTTTATTTCGTATCCGAAGCTTGATGCCTGGGCGGCTCACAGCGATTTTCAGTCGCGCATCAGCACACAGATTGCCCGGCAGGTGGCGCTTGACCGCATCATGATCGGCTTTAACGGCACATCACACGCGGAAAAATCCAATTTCAGCACCAACAAGCTGCTTCAGGACGTTAACGTGGGCTGGCTGGAGCACATCAGAACCGATGCCAGTGAACGCGTAATGAATGACGTGACGCTGACCTCCCGCAACATGGACAACACCGTGGCGCACGCGGGTAAGTATGCGAACGCTGATGCACTGGTACAGGACGCGCGCTCATCCCTGCTGGATGAATGGCACAAGGAAGCAGACGACCTCGTGGTGATTATGGGGCGCAACCTGTTTAACTCGCTGCGTCTGCCCGTGCTGAACAGCATCAGCGGCCAGAATCCCAATGCGGAATTACTCGCCGGACAGCTCATCCTGTCATCGCGCACCATTGGTGGGCTGGATGTATTCCTTGCGCCGTTCTTCCCGGATGCAACGATGCTGATCACCTCATTCAACAACCTGTCAATTTACTGGCAGAGAGGCTCAATGCGTCGCCTGATGAAAGACGAGCCGGAATACAACCGCATCGCCACCTACCAGTCCATCAATGACGCTTATGTCGTTGAAGACTATGGCAAGTGCGCGATGGTCACTGGCCTGAAGTTCGCCGACAGCTAATCAACTCACGGCGGGCATCATGCCCGCCTGTAACGGAGAGAAAGAATGATTACCCCTGCACAGCAACACTGGCAGAACGTGATGGCGCAGCGCGCAGGCCGGGCGAATGAAGGCGTGGATCACGCCGCACGTACCGCGCATGAAGAGGTGCTGTATCGTCTGCGTCTGGCACAGGCCCGACTTAAGGGCGTACAGGCCAGAAGCGCCAAAGCCGCCATCAAAAAAGAGTTGTTACCGGACTTTTCCGGCTGGATTGAAGGAACGCTGGAGGCTGACGGCGGGCAGCAGGATGAGGTGATTGCCACGCTGATGGTGTGGGCGATTGACTGTGGCGATCTTCCGCTGGCATTGCGTATTGGTGCGTATGTGGTCCATCACAACCTCATCATGCCGGATAACTTTGGCCGTACTGCTGCCACGGTACTGACCGAAGAAATCTGCAACCCGGTACTGACGCAGGCCGGGACGGATGCCGACGCGGATTTGTCCGCCTTTATCGAACCACTGGACACCCTCCGGGAGATTGTCACCGACCAGGATATGCCGGACGAAGTACGCGCCAAATTATGCAAGGCGTGCGCCTTTGCCCGCCGTGGCCTGACCGATGCGGACAGCATGGCCCTGTCACTGAAGCTGCTGCGCGAAGCGATGCAGCTGAACCCGAACGCAGGTGTGAAACGCGAGATTGCAACCCTTTCCCGCGCCCTGAAAAAAGCCGATTCCGCAGCCGCATCAGAAGACGCCAGCGCACAGCAGGCGCAGGACGAAAGCAGCAAAAGTAAAAAGACAACGCGGAAACCTGCAACACGAAAAACCACCGCGACGCAGAAGGCGAAGCGCGGTTAACGACTGACCCCGTCAGCGGGCGGCGTGCGCGGTGTTCCGGTTTGACTCCGTGACCGTTTACACCGCGCACCCACCGCCCGATTTTTTTCAGGAGTGAACCCCATGAGTATGGTTGCCAGAACTGAACCAAGACCCGCAGAGGACGACATCACCGATACCGATGATGGCGACACTCGCATTTCAGCAGGTGCATTCTGGCCGGATATTGTGCTGCGCGAGCTGCGTCTGGCGGTACGACTGCCGGGCCGTGTGACCACCTCCCGCCTGCTGCATACCGCCACCGGAGCTGTGGCACACGTTACCCGCGAGCTGGAAGCATGGCAGCAGGAACAGCAGGCGGCTGGCCATCATACGCTGGCCGATGTTCCGGCACCCGTAATTAACGGAGAAAGCGTCAATCTCTGGCACTGGCGCAATGCTGTTTATACCGCCACACGCGCCCTGATTCTGGAGCGTTACCGCGATGCGGACACCACGGATAAGGGCGACCGCCGGGCGGACGCACTGGATATACAGACATCGGATTTGTGGCGCGATGTGAGCTGGGCCATCTCTGACATTCTGTGCCGCCCGCGAATCTTTGCGGAGTTGTGCTGATGAAAGTGAAGGCACTGGAAGGCGACACCGTGGATTCGCTCTGTTTCCGGTACTACGGCACGACGCAGGGCATCACCGAAAAGGTGCTGGATGCCAACCCCGGACTCTGTCAGCAGGTGTTTCTGGACGCAGGGCAGGAAGTGGAGATGCCGGAGCCGGAGAAGAAGAAACGAGAAATGATTCAGTTGTGGGGGGAGTAGCAGTGAGCACCATTCAAACAGGGATCACAGAGCAGGTTATTGCATGGCTCTTTGACCACCTGCCAACGGTGTATGCAGTAGGCGCGGCGGTCAGCATTTCCGCGCTGATGAGTCTTTATGACGGACGAACACTGGTTCAGACCGTAACGGGATCGCTGGCGTGCGGCGTTCTTGCCATGGCCGTGGCCGGGTCGCTGCGCTTCTTCGGTTTTCCTGAAGATGCCGTGACGTTTATCGGCGCATCAATCGGTTTTATGGGGGCAGAAAAAGCACGCGACAAGGTTATTGCGGCCTTTAATCGCAGGGTGAAGGAGAAGGACGAATGAGCAACACATTTAAATTCAGCAGCCGGAGCGAAAAGAATTTGCAGGGCGTAAATCCTGATCTGGTGAAAGTGACCCGACGGGCACTGGAAATCTCGGAAGTGGATTTTGGTATCACCGAAGGGTTGCGCAGCCGTTACCGCCAGAAGCAACTGGTGGCCACGGGTAAGAGCCAGACCATGAACAGCCGCCACCTTACGGGGCATGCCGTGGATGTTGTGGCTTATATCGGCAGCCAGGTGTCATGGGAATGGCCGCTGTACGAAAAAATCGCAGCAGCATTCAGACAGGCCAGCCGGGAACTGAATATTCCGGTGGAATGGGGCGGCGACTGGAAGACCCTGAAAGACGGACCGCATTTTCAGTTACCACACGGAGCCTATCCGGCATGAAGCTCTGGCCTACGCTGGGCGTCGCTTTCCTTCTGATTGCCGCATGGGGAACATCCATGCGTCTGTCGTGGTCGCTGGGCCGGGAGAACACCAGAAACGAAGCGCAGGCCAGCGCCCTGAAAAGCACCGTCGACACCCTGAATATCATCAGCACCGGGGTACAGGATATGCAGCAGGTGCTGGCGCAACTCCGCGTGGAAAATCAACAGCGAAATCAGGACGGAGAGGCCAGACGTGAACAGCTACGCAACGATATTGCAAAAGATGAATGCGCCCACGCTTTGCCTGACGCTCGTTTTACTGACAGGTTGCGCAGGCACGCAGAACGCGCCACGGCCAGCGCCGTCAGTCCGGCTTATACCGCAGACGCTGACCATACCGGTAACGCCTCCCCCCTTCCCTGACACTCCCACATGGGGAAATCTCGGTATATGGGGCGACCGCCTTCTGGATGCACTGGAAACCTGTAACGCGGATAAACGGGCCATTGAATTACTGGAACAGCGCAGACTGCAACGACTGAACAACGAGGACAACAACCATGCTGAAAACTGATTCCCTGCGTGAAGCCATGACCCGTTCATGCCGATGGTGTCAGGCCAACCCGGAAAAATTCACCATTTTCGTGGAGAGCGGCAACATTGAAACGACAGGAGAAACCCCATCGTTTGTTTACCGCTATCAGATGGTGATGTTTGTCATGGATTACGCCGGGGAGCTGGACGACCTCACGCTGCCGCTGCTGGCGTGGTTATCCGAAAATCAGCCACAGTTGTTGCTCAACCCTGAGCGTAATCAGGACATCAAATTTTCCGCCGTTATCAATGACGATGACAGCGCCGATCTCCTGTTTACGCTCCCCCTGCGGGAACGCGTTCGCATCACGCGCAGCAGTCAGGGCACACCGCAGGCAGAACACCTGCCGGAGCCAAAACCCCGCCTGCCATCTTCCGAAGGCGACTGGTCGCATGTATTCCAGGATGTGACGTGGGGTGAAAGCGATGGATAAGGCATTCACCCGCGTGGATGAAACCTTTGAGGCCATCCGCGACAGCCTGAATCAGCAGGCCATCAATAACATCGCCAGAAAGCTGGCACAGGATTTACGCCGCGCCCAGCAGGCGCGCATCCGGTCACAGAAAGCGCCGGACGGGACCGCATGGACACCACGCAGACGCCGCGTAACCCGGATACAGGAACGCATTCGCTTTATCTGGAATAACGAAGCACGCACGCTGAAAAACTGGCATCACGACACAGGGAAATACGGGCGAACCATTACCGGGTGGGATGAGGATAAAAACAATATCCGCACGTTTTACCGGGATGACATCGACCGTTTTCTGGAAATACGCACCCGGCGCATCAACCAGGACAGCACAAAGCGCGTCCCCATGTTCGTAAAACTGCGCACCGCCCGCTACCTGAAAGCCCGTGCAGATGCTTCCGGTGTGACGGTGGGTTACAGCGGCGTGGCCGCACGTATTGCCCGCGTTCATCAGTTCGGTGAGCGCGATCAGGTTGCGCCGGGCATTTTCACCGATTACCCGGTACGTGAGCTGTTGGGCATCAGTCAGGCAGATGAACGCCTGATTTATAACACGGTGCTGGGCCGGATTGCGGAGGCTGTACGGTGAGCGCAGAACTCATGCGACTGCTGAGCAATATCATCCGCACCGGGATCATCTCTGAAGTTGACGAGAAGTCCTGGCGCGTGCGCGTTCGCAGCGGCGAACTGGAAACAGGCTGGCTGCGCTGGAACACCACGCGCGCGGGAGCCTTCAATGTGTGGCTGCCGCCATCACCAGGCGAACAGGTGGTAATTGCCTGCATAGGCGGCAACCCGGAAACCGCCATGATAATTGGCAGCCTGTGGAGTGATGCCAATCCGGCCCCCGGCAAAAGCCTGAAAGAAATCGTGGTCAGCGCGCCGGACGGCGCGGTGTTCCGCTACGACGCGGACGCAGGCGCACTGAGCGCCAGCGGCATGAAAACAGCCACCCTGCAGGCATCCGTCAGCGTGACACTGGATACGCCTGTCGTGGAATGCACAGACCTTCTGAGAACAGCGACGCTTGACGTCACAAAAGGGGGAACGATGAGCGGCAATATCACGCACAGCGGCGGCGATTTCACCTCAAACGGCATCACAGTGCATACGCATAAGCACGGTGGCGTTAAAGGTGGCAGCGATTCGACAGGAGGCCCGCAGTGACAACCCGCTACACAGGAATGAATCCGGACGGGACGGGAAACCTGAACGATATGGAGCACCTGAAACAGTCAGTCAGGGACATCCTGATCACCCCGCTGGCAAGCCGGGTTATGCGACGGGAATATGGCAGCCTTGTGCCTGATTTGATTGACGAGCCCATGAATAACACCACGCGTCTGCAATGCATGAGTGCTGCCGTGATTGCACTGACGCGATGGGAACCCCGCATTGCCCTGGACGCCATCGACGTTGTCTGGAAGGCAGGAGGCCGCGCCGGGGTGACGCTGTCGGGCACTGTCATGCAGACCATGCAGAATGTTGAATTAACCATCACGCTGAGGGAGTAAATCATGCCTGCCGTTGACCTTTCCCAGTTACCGGAACCCGCCATCATCGCGGAGCCTGACTTTGAGGCAATTCTGGCTGATACAAAGGCCATGATGATTGCGGCTTATCCCGCCGAACAGCGTGAAGCCGTCTCCGCCGCGCTGGAGCTGGAATCGGAGCCCCTGAACGTTATCGCCCAGACAACAGCGTTTCGTGAAATGCTGTTACGCCAGCGGGTCAATGAGGGTGCACGCGCTGCATGCTAAGCCACAGCGCCGGGACAGACCTGGACAACCTTGCGGGCAATATGAACACAAAGCGCCTGGTTATCACTCCGGCAACGGATACCACCGACGCGGTGATGGAAAGTGACACCTCACTGAGACTGCGGGCGCAACGGGCGTATGACGGTCTGAGTGTTGCTGGCCCGTCAGGTGCATACGAGTATTTTGCACGCAGCGCCAGCGGTCTGGTACGCGACGCGCGGGCCATCAGCCCGTCTCCGGCCAACGTGACGGTTTCCATTCTGTCCACTGAGGGCGACGGCACAGCAACGGAGGCGTTGCTTAATACCGTTCGCGCCGTTCTGAATGCAGAGGATACCCGCCCGGTGGCCGACCGCCTGACCGTACAGAGCGCCAGAATCGTGACATGGCGGCTGAATGCAAAACTGTACTTCTACCCCGGCCCGGAATCCGAACCTATTCTGGCTGCGGCTGAATCGTCGTTCAGGAAGTGGCTGGCTGAGCAGGGGCTTATCGGTCAGGATGTGGCGTTGTCCGCCATTGCTGCCGCACTGCATGTGCACGGTGTGCAACGCGTGGAGATAATCGAACCCACACAGAATATGGCCATCAGCGACATACAGGCGGCGCGCTGTGAGTCATTCACCATCAGCGAAGGTGGGCGTAATGAGTAATTCACTGTTACCGCCATCAGCCAGCAATTTCATGCGTTGTGCCGAAGCCGTCGGGACACGCATTACAGACATTCCGGTAGACCTCAACACGCTGTGGTCGCCGGACACCTGCCCGGTACATCTGCTGCCTTATCTCGCCTGGGCGTTTTCCGTTGACCGCTGGGATCGCAACTGGCCAGAAGAGACAAAGCGACAGGTGATTCGTGATGCATGGTTGACACACCGACACAAAGGAACCATCAGCGCCCTGCGACGAGCCATTGAACCGCTGGGATACCTCATTCGCGTGTCTGAGTGGTGGGAGTTCGACGGCGAACCCGGAACATTCAAGGTTGATGTTGGCACGCTGGACAGTGGTGTGACCGAGGAAATGTATCTGGAAATGGAACGGCTGATTGCCGATGCCAAACCCGCAAGTCGCCACCTTATCGGTCTGAACATTATCCAGGACATTCCCGGCTATCTGTATACAGGCGGTGTGGTCTGTGATGGTGATGTTATTACTGTTTATCCCGGATAAGTGAGAAACAATGAGCACGAAATTTAAAACCGTTATCACTACTGCCGGAGCCGCAAAGCTGGCAGCCGCCACTGTCCCCGGCGGGAAAAAAGTAACCCTGTCTGCAATGGCCGTGGGTGACGGTAATGGCAAATTGCCGGTGCCGGATGCCGGTCAGACGAAACTGGTGCATGAGGTCTGGCGTCACGCCCTGAATAAAGTCAGCGTGGATAATAAGAATAAAAACTATATCGTGGCTGAACTGGTTGTTCCGCCAGAAGTGGGCGGCTTCTGGATGCGTGAGCTTGGTCTGTATGACGATGCCGGAACACTGATTGCGGTCGCCAACATGGCGGAAAGCTATAAGCCTGAACTGGCTGAAGGCTCCGGGCGTGCGCAGACCTGCCGCATGGTTATTATTCTCAGCAATGTGGCGTCCGTTGAGCTGAGTATTGATGCCAGCACAGTGATGGCGACGCAGGATTACGTCGATGACAAAATCGCAGAGCATGAGCAGTCCCGCCGCCATCCTGACGCCACGCTGACAGAAAAAGGTTTTACCCAGTTAAGCAGTGCAACAAACAGCACCAGTGAAGAGCTGGCGGCAACGCCAAAGGCAGTAAAAGCAGCCTATGACAATGCTGAGAAACGTCTGCAGAAAGACCAGAACGGTGACGATATTCCAGATAAGGGCGCTTTTCTGGACAATGTTGGCGTTACCAGCCTGACGTTTATGAAAAACAATGGCGAAATGCCGCTTGATGCTGATCTGAATACGTTTGGTCCTGTTAAGGCTTATGTGGGGGTCTGGTATAAATCCACATCCTCCAACGCAACACTGGAGAAACATTTCCCGGAAGACGGTGCCGTCGGTGTTCTTGAGGTATTCAATGGCGGTAATTTTGTAGGAATGCAGCGTTATACCACCAGAACTGGCAATGTTTATATGCGCAACCTTGCTGGTTCCTGGAATGGCTCTGACGGTCCGTGGAGCTACTGGCGACAGATTCAGTCAGCAACACGCCCTCTGAGTACAACCATTGACCTGAACACGCTCGGAGGCGCAGAGCATCTTGGTTTATGGCGAAACAGTAGTGGTTCTATCGCTTCATTTGACCGCAACTATCCAGAAGAAGGAAGTTATGGTCAGGGACTCCTTGAAGTTCTTGAAGGTGGTGGGTACTCACGCATGCAACGTTACACGACCCGCCGGGGGAATGTATATGTTCGCTGCCTTTCTGCTACATGGAATGCAGAGAATCCACAGTGGGAACCGTGGTCAAGAGTGGGCCATCAGTCAGAGTGTCGTTATTACGAAGGGGATTTGAATGATCTGACTTCACCTGGCATTTACAGCGTTACAGGGAAGGCAACAAACGGTCCAATGCAGGATACCGCTGGAGCAACACTGCTTGGGATACTGGAAGTAATCAGACGTTTTGATGGTGTGTCTGTCTGGCAGCGTTACACAACCACAGGGAAATCAGAAACCACACAGGGGCGCACTTTTGAGCGCGTCTACGCCGGGAGCAAATGGACCGAATGGCGAGAAGTATATAACTCCTTTTCGTTGCCTCTGAATCTGGGCATCGGTGGCGCAGTGGCAAAACTCACCAGCCTGGACTGGCAGACCTACGACTTTGTGCCGGGCAGTCTGATAACCGTTCGGCTTGATAACATGACCAACATTCCCGACGGCATGGACTGGGGCGTCATTGATGGCAACCTGATAAACATCGCAGTTGGTCCGAGTGATGATTCCGGTACGGGGCGCTCAATGCATGTATGGCGCAGCACTGTAAGTAAAGCGAATTACCGCTTTTTTATGGTGCGTATTTCAGGAAATCCGGGAAGTCGCACGATCACAACAAGACGTGTGCCAATTATCGACGAAGCTCAGACATGGGCGGCGAAACAGACATTCAGCGGTGGTCTTTCAGGCGAACTGTCCGGCAATGCTGCTACAGCGACAAAGCTGAAAACGGCAAGGACAATTAACGGCGTAAAATTTGACGGGTCGGCAAATATCGAAGCGTTTCCGCCAGGTGTTCCGTTGCCGTGGCCATCAGATACACCACCTGCGGGCTATGCAATTATGCAGGGGCAGACGTTCGATAAGGCTGCATATCCGAAACTGGCTATAGCCTATCCTTCAGGTGTTATTCCTGATATGCGCGGCTGGACAATCAAGGGAAAACCCGCCAGTGGGCGTGCCGTATTGTCACAGGAACAGGACGGGATTAAATCGCATACTCACAGCGCCAGTGCGTCAAATACGGACTTAGGGACGAAAACGACCAGTTCATTTGATTACGGGACAAAAACAGTCAGTACGTTTAACCACGGCACAAAATCAACCAATACTTCTGGCAATCATACACATACCGTCGGTTTTGCTGTGAGCGTGCAATCAGGCGGTGCAGATTATGGTGTTCCGCGAAGTGATAAAGGTGCTACGACTACAAGTTCATCAGGCAATCATGCACATACAGTCGACATTGGAGCACATAACCATACTGTTGGTATTGGTGCACATTCACACACTGTTGCTATTGGCTCACACGGGCATTCCATTACCGTAAATGCTACTGGCAATACCGAAAACACCGTCAAAAACATCGCATTTAACTATATTGTGAGGCTTGCATAATGGGTTTTAAAATGAGTGCAGAAGCACAAATTATTCGCGTATTTAATTATCTCGATGGTACAAACGAATTTATTGGTGAAAGTGACGCATATATTCCACCGTATACAGGTCTGCCTGCAAACAGTACAGATATTGCGCCGCCTGATATTCCGGCGGGTTTTGCTGCCGTTTTCAATGCAAATGAAATGAAATGGGAGTTGATGGAAGACCATCGCGGAGAGACTGTCTACGAAACGAAAACGGGAACGGCCATTTATATTTCTGAACTTGGTGCATTACCCCCAGACGTGACAACCATTTTCCCCGATGGGAATTATCAGAAATGGAACGGAAATGCGTGGGTGAATGATGAGAATGCAGAGCGTGATGCACTTGTCAGAGCCGCCGAATCTCAGAAGAGAGAACAAATCGCTTATGCGAGTAAGATCATTGCTACTTTGCAGGACGCTGTTGATTTAGATATAGCGACAGAAGACGAAAAGATAAACTTGACACGCTGGAAGAAGTACCGTGTATTGGTGAATCGTATTCAACCAGAAAATACCACCGATATTGATTGGCCAGAGCAACCATGAAAAAAGGCGCTTACTGCGCCTTTTTTTGTCTTATAACAGGAGTTATTTCGTTTATATATATTGAGTTGGAAGGAATAGATTTTGTTACCAGAGCATGAGCACCTATCGTAACGTTATCACCGATATTAACTTGCCCACCAAGGATAGATGAATTGCAACCTATATCAACATTATCTCCAATAGTAATCATTGCCTCATTGGAAGGGGTTCTTAGACCAATAGTAACACCTTGCTTTATATGTAGATTTCTCCCTATCACACAGTTTTCTGTAATAACAATACCTGATAAGTGAGCAATATCTAAGCCTGGCCCTATACTCACTGTTAAAGGAATCTCAACATTATAATCGCGATGAAGGTTTGCTCCGATGCGTTTGCCCACCCAGCGCATGAACCCTCCTCTGCTGTATAGATAGCTGGCCACTCGCCACCAAAACATAAAGTGTTTTCGCCTATTGCGTCTGGTGCGAGTTAAAGCTTTTCTCCATGAAAACTCATGGTTTCCGCCTATAACTTCTATTTTTATACACTCCTTTAATGTTTTTATATCCATGAATTTAATCTCTGCATTATCACTTACAATGTAATGGGGTGTTAATCTGACTGGGTGTGTAATGAACTCTCAAGAAATTATATTGTGGCTACTGGATGCATTCAATAAGATGGAACCAACATGTAATGTGCTTGAATGGTCCGATATGTTACGGACCATTTATCACAAGAAATTAAACTCTTTAAAATAAACTATGAACTGAGTTAGCCACGCTATTTAAAGACGAGGTTACCTTATCTTTGAAGCCAGTCAGCATATCGCTGAACGATGAGGATTGCAGGCGCTCCCGCAAATCCTCATCACAGCGTTCAAGGGTCAGTGAAAACTCTATCTTTTTCGCCTTGCCGTAGCGATCAAACTCGGAGCGGGTCGTACTTATGTCAGTCAGAACATACATGCCGTAAATCTGCCCGACGCCATCAATCAGAGGCCAGGGGCGTCCGGTATACGCCTGTGTGGTCAGCAGCGACAGGGACACTTCGCCACCTGTGATTTCAGGATAAAGCACACCAGAAAGAACGATGCGATCATCACCTGCACCGATATACTGCCAGCTTGCTGAACGGTTAACGCGTTCATTTTTCACATGCCGCCAGCTTTTGTTTTGCTGTAACTGCTGATGCGGCAATGTGCGCAGCTCAAAAACAAACATGCCGTAGATCATCATCATGGCCATGACTCCTCAATCTTTATCGTAAAAACTGCCACGTCCGGCACGGGCGCGCCGTTCCATTTCTGCCCTGACCATTTCACCGACCAGTTTCGCCAGTTCGCGGGGATTCTGTGTAACAACGTTATGCAGATGAACATGAATTTCACCGCCAAATCCGGAGGCAACAGACTCCCGGTTACGGGAAGTTGCAGGAACTGACGCCACTGGCGATCGTATGGCCTCCGCCACCGGGCGGGAGCTGGCCGCAACAACAGGAACCAGCGCCGGAGGCAGCGGAGCCGGGACCACGGGTGTGATCTTAATTGCGGGGGCAGGCTTACTGACCTGCGCAATCTTCCGCGCCTGCCACTCCCCACGAACAGCAAGTGCGCGGGGCAGGTTCTTAAAGACAATATCGCCGGGGCCAATGCGTTTTTTCGTCTCATCAACCAGCTTACCTGTGTTATCAGCAATCTTGCTGAGTCTGCGTAGCGTACCGGTATTGCTGTCTGTGAGCGGTTTGTTGTCTTTGGGTTTATCGCCTCCGGTGCCATTGCCATTTTCCGCAGACTTCGGCGGATTGATTTTCGCAATGTCTCCCTGAAACAGAGCAACCTTGTCCTGAAGAATGGCCGCACGCTGTGCGTCTTCGATTTTCTTTCTCGCCCTTTCCGCTTCATCCGGAAGCACACCGAGTTTTTCAAGTATCCACGCCAGCGTATCCAGCAACATTTTTGCAGGCGTCAGAACAAGCTGTAACGCGCCACCAAGAACGTTACCGAATACCTCGCCAGCACTGGTACATTTATCCAGCGTTTCCTTGCTGGACTCCATCGGTGACAGCAGCGATTTAAACCAGTTAAACACCTGGCCGATCCCGCTTCCGATTGCGTCAAAAACAGGACCAAACCGTTCAAAGGTTTCGCGCAACGGGGTCAGCCTTTCCATAATCCCGCTGAACACCCCGGCAAAAAATGCCCTGATGGGATCCCAGTATTTCCAGATAAGAACGGCAGCTCCGGCAAGCGCAGCCACGATAAGACCAACCGGACTGAACAACGCCCCGATCGCGCCTCCCAGTAAGGAAACGGAACCCGTCACCATTCCCCACAGCGCAGGCAACACCCTGACGACATTCATTGACCGGGTAAGAATGTCAAAACCAAGACGCAAGGTGGCCAGCTTCCCGTAAAGCACCCCCATAACCAGCGACAACGAGCCAATCGTTGCAGTCATTGCCAGCAACGCACCGCCTGCTATCAGTAGCTGGCGCGTCAGTACAGGATGGGCCTGCGCCAGTGCCGTCACCTTTGAGACCACCCGTGTTAGCCACTGCGTGACAGAACGCAGCGGACCGTCAACCAGATCACTGATGCGAATACGAAGACCTTCCCATGCGCTGTCGAGATTTTTCAGGTCGCCATCAAGGTTGTCGGCCATAACCTTTGCCGTGCGTTCAGCCTCACCGCGTGCGCCCTCAAGTTCTTTTCTCAGTTTGGGTAAGGAACCGTCACCCGCCGCATCAACGAGTGCCATAAACGATGTGAAAGCCTCTTCCCCGGCGATGTCCTTAAAGAAGGATACCCGGTCAACTTCCCCGTATTTGCGGGTAGCTTTATAAAGGTCAGCCAGCAGATCTTCCATCGGGCGCATTTTGCCCCCGGCATCCGAGACGGACACGCCCAGCTCTTTCAGAGCTTCTGCCGCCGCCTTTGGCGGTGATGCCAGACGAGCCAGACTGGCACGCATTGCCGTCCCGGCATCACTCCCTCTGATGCCCATATTCGCCAGCACGCCCGCCATCGCTGCGGCCTGCTCCAGCGATATTCCCAGCTTACCCGCCACCGGACCTGCATATTTCATGGTTTCGCCCAGCGCGCGAAGGTCGGTGTTAGTACGGGTAAACGCCGCAGTAAGTGTGTCGCCGACCCGGTCCATCTGGTCAGCAGAGAGACCGAACTGCGTCAGGATATTTGAGCCAATATCCGCCGTCTCGCCAAGGTCCATACCGCCAGCCGTTGCCATGCTCAGCACGCCGGGAAGCGCAGCCTGAATGGCCTGCGGTGTGAAGCCAGCCATAGCAAGAAATGCCTGCCCACTGGCGGCATCACTCGCAGTAAACTGCGTTTCAGAGCCGAGCTTTAGCGCCTGCTCACGCAGCGCCTTAAACTGCGGGCTGTTCTGGTCAATTCGCGTCAGCGCCTGCACACGGGACATCTCTTTCCCGAATCCGATAGCGGGCTGCAAAAAACGCCCGGCAGCATAGCCGCCAGCCGCTGCCGCACCAGTTGCCAGCGCACCACCCGTTTTCAGTTTTCCCGCTGTTTCCTGCGCGCGTGAATACTGCTCACGCGCCCGCGTTACACGCGCAAGCGCCTGTCGTTCGCGTTCAAGCTGGTTGTTGTACTGTTCGGTGCGTCTGATGGCCTGCTGGATGGTGTTATCGCTGCCTGTCAGGGAAATGCCGTGGCGTTTCAGCTCTCCGCCAAGCTCCCGCATTTTCTGAATTTCCCGTGTGCGCGATTCATTCAGGCGTTCAAGCCGGGTGCTTAACTGCTGCATCAGCTTTTGTTGTTTTTCGCTGAGCACTGTACCCGTGCGTTGTAACTGATTAAGGGCGTTAAGCTGGCGTCGTGCTTTCACGATACCCGCATCCGCTTTACTGACAGCGTCGCGGGCGCGCTCAAATGAACGCGCCTGACGCTCGAGATTTTTGATCGCCCCCTGCGTTCGCTGGATGGAGTCACCAAACTGCCCCATCAGGCGGCGGGCGTTTTCGGCAGGCCGGGTCAGCCTGTCAACGGCGCTGAAAGCGACCCGGATATCAAGAGTCTTCATTGTCTACACTCCCGCTGCGAAGTGCCGCCCGCTCACGCCAGCTAACCACTTCGCCGGGCGTCATCATGAAGATTTCGGCGGGCGACCAGTTAAAAATAACGGCAATATCTGCCACAAAGTCTTCTATGTGCTCAAAGCACACAACCGTGATCAGGCTTCCGTCGCCTGTTCGTTCTTCCCGCCAGAGTCCGCACCGCTCAAAAAATTTACGGCAACCACACATAACTGAATAAAGTCACGGGATGCCATTTTTTTGATCGTCACTTCATCCAGTCGCGGTGATGTCACGCGTGACAGCAGCGTAAACATGGATTCCGCTTTCAGATTCAGCACATCAGACAGCGACAAATCTCGCAGAGATCCAGCCTGCTCAATAGCTCCGGTGATCTCCACATACGTGATTTTTTCGCCGCCTCGCTCAATTGGTTGGGTAAGTTTTACGCCACGCTCACTGGTTTCTTTCGCTGTTTCAGCAACGACCGTGTTTTCGGTATCGATGTTTTTCGTCTCTTTCATCAGAAAACTCCTTTCAGTCAGAGGCGACGCACTGCGCCGCCTGCATATTACTTATCAGCCAAGCCCAAGCGCGGAACGGATGCGATCGGGCACAATGTCCTTGCCGTCCTTCCGGTAAATGAAGTTCAGCAGGTCAATCTCCCACAACGGGCGATCGTTAACACTCAGCTTGTAGTAGGTGTTTTTAATGGCGTAAGTGTGTGATGTGGCTTCGCCCTGTTTGGCTTCCCCCATATCAATTTCCGTCACACGTCCGCGCATTTCGACTTCATACAGGTCGCTTTCTGCATCGGTGTAGTATTCACCCGCAAAACGCAGCAGCGTGCCGTCAATCGTGCCGCCATACTTAAGGAACAGCTCACGAACTGCGCCCCCCATGACAAAGCTCGCATCAAGCGCGGAGTCGTCCAGACCGAGATCAATACTCACCGCACCCATCATGCCGCCCCCCCGGTAGCTGTCGGTTTTGCGCGTCAGCTTAGGCAGAGTGACGGACGTCACCTTACCCACTTCGTTTTCACCATCCACAAACAGCGTAAAAAAGCGAAGATGTTTTGGCACAGCCATCAGGCACCTCCCAGCACCGCAAATGCGGGTTCAAAGTATTCATCAGTAAACGTCTGGTAAAGCTCCATGTCTTCCAGTGGCGGAACGGGCGTATATTTGTAGCGAATACGCACACGCCCCTGACGTAAATCCGTGGTGCTATTATCCACCACGTCATACCAGCACTCCGCGCCAATCAGTTTCCCGGCAGTAACCAGTGAATCCAGTTTTGCCCTGATGGCACTGATAACATCTTTCACGTTCGCAGGCGTCAGTGGACTGTCGATGGTTTCAAACTGCGCTTCCGCAATTGAATCAGCCAGCACCTGTGCGGTTCGGGTATACACCTCAAAGATGTAGGCGTTCGTTTCCGGTGTGCGGTTGCCCCAGAAGCGGAACCCGTTGCGACGAATAATGGTCGTGATTTCTTTGTTGTTGAGGCTGTTGGCATCACTGTCTTCGGCCTGCAACGACCAGAACACATGCCTGGACATCCCCAGCACATTTTTAACCGGAACGTTGGACAGCGATTTGTGCCAGCCCTGCTCATGGTCAATGTACGCACGAAGGCCGCACGCATAGGCAGGCGCGGGGAACGTTTCGTTTTTGCCACTTTTCGGGTTGTAGGCGATGAAGTCCGGCCATAAGAGCATCACCTCACGTTCGTTGAATTTCTGGCGGTAGGTAATCGCCTCAGCCATCGTGTTACAGCCGTGACATGAGGCATACACAAACGCGCGCAGTTTACCCGCAATCACGCACAGGGATTTTGTTACCGCCTCCGTGTCCAGCTCCGGCGCGGCCAGAATACGCGGACGGTATCCGATGCTTTCATCCTGCTCTGCAACAAGCAGCGCATACATCCCCGTATAGCTGCCGTCATCCTCAGAACCACCGATAACCAGTTGATCCTGCGTCTTTCCGTCTTCTTCTTTGTGTTCAGCCACGCGAACGACGATCACCTTTGTGCTCACCTGGTCTGCGATGGCCTTAAGCGCACGATAAAGCGTCCCCGTTGTTCCGCATTTTCCCAGCACGTCATTGACGCGGGTCAGCAGTGTGGGCTTGTTCAGCGGGAACAGCTCCGCATCCGCATCATCCGCCGTTGCCACGATACCGATAACACTGGAATCAACATCATTAATCGCTGTTACCAAGTCGGTACTTTCCGTAACACGGGCACCATGAAAACGAGTTTCACTCATAGCTTCAGCCCCTTGTATCCGTTAAATGATTCGGCAACAATCATCACCCACCACGCGCGTAATCTCACCCCTGCGCCGTTCTCCCGCCACGGCGACAACAAAAAGCAGTAACCCCCTCCGCACGCACATGCGACCATGCCACACAGGGAGGGAAAGATGATCGACACCACCATGCAATTGCTCAGTCAGAGCACAGACCCCGTGAAAATGCCGGATTTTGATATTCTCGCGGAGGGGGAAACGCTGTCCGGCGTGGCAGAGCGCCTGATGAGTCTGTCACTGACCGACAACCGGGGATTTGAAGCGGACCAGCTCACCATCACGCTGGATGATGCGGATGGTCAGTTGCAGCTACCGCCACGGGGCGCGCGCCTGACGGTTCTCATTGGCTGGAAAGGAGAACCGCTGACAGAAAAAGGCACTTACATTGTTGATGAAATCGCTCACGAAGGACCGCCGGACAGGCTGACTGTTTCAGCCAGAAGCGCAGATTTTCGGGATGAATTTAACGTTAAACGTGAGGTGTCATGGCATGATGTGACCCTTGAGCGTGTGGTATCCGCCATCGCTCATCGGTATGGTCTGAAACCACAAATCAGCGAAATGCTGATGGATATCGAAATCGACCACGCCGACCAGACCGAAGAAAGCGACATGTCCTTCCTTACGCGCATGGCGGAAATGCTGGGCGCAATCACCACGGTAAAAAGCGGCAATCTGTTATTCATCATGCCAGGTGGTGGCGTGAACGCACAGGGCCAGCCGTTGCCCTCGTTCGCCATTACACGCAGCAGCGGCGATCGCCATCAGTTCCGTATTGCTGACCGCGAGGCGTATACGGGGGTACGCGCCTACTGGCTTGATCTTAATTACGGGAAAAAGAAAAAAGTCAGCGTGAAACGCCGCAAACCGCCAAAACCCAAAAAGGAGAAAAGCAGCAGCCGTGAAGGTGATTATATGGAAGGCGCGGAAGGCAATGTGTTTGTGTTACGCAAGACTTATCAGAACGAGCAGGCAGCAAGACGCGCAGCGGCGGCAAAGTGGCAGCAGTTACAACGCGGAGCCGCATCATTCTCCATCACACTGGCACGTGGACGCGCAGAACTCTACCCCGAAATGCATGGCACGGTAACAGGATTTAAAAGCGAGATTGATAATCAGGACTGGATTATTGCAAAAGCCGAGCACACCATTGATAACAGCGGCTTTACCACACAGCTTGAGCTTGAGGCAAAAATCCCGGAATGGATAGCGGAAACAGAGTGAGGAACTTAGAATAGCGACAGCACCACGTTAAGGGAGGTCGCTATGTTCCGTTGTCCGCTTTGTGGCGCATCTGCCCGTATCCGCACCAGTCGTCCGGAAAATGATTCAAACACCGTGCGGCAAAAGTATTACCAGTGTAACAACCTGGAATGCGGCGTATGCTTCTCAACACTGGAAGCTTTCCATAAATTCACATCGAAACACGCCTCCGGCGTTCACTCATCAGAAGGTATCCCGTGGCATGAGCTGCCAGCCTCACACAGGGGAAACAATCAGATGAGTTTGCCTTTATCTCAGAATTAACAGGCAGAATTGCCGGAGTAACAAAAAAGCGATAGATTACGCGCGGGTGCCTTTCGGCTGATGGTCGGAGGGAATACCCGAAGGCCAGATGTGGAAAGGCCCCGGAAAACATTTTTGTTTAACCGAGGCCCTAACACTTCTTACCTTCGCAAGTAGAAGGTTAGCGCCTCTCCTCTCAGGAGACAAGCGTTATGACGCAAATTCCGTTAAAAACCCTGTTACTTTGCATAACTGCGGTAGCGATAATCTGGATCCTCCACACATCACCGTGCGAGTTACGATTCAGGTTTGCTGGCACGGAAATTGCGGCATTCTTACTATGTAATAAGTAAGATAACCGCGACGGGGGAGTAATCCCCCGTCAATCGGTTGCTAAGGTTGGTCGAAACGGCACCCTATCTCACAGACATGAACAACAAACCCGCAGCGTAAAAACTGCGGGTTTTCTTTTTGCTACCCTCACAAATGAGGGCACCATACATAAGCAATAGGCATAACAGATCGATGCAATAAATCCGATCGATAAAAACGATCGATTTGTTATCATATCGACAGCAGTAACCACACAAGAGGTGCCGCAAATGACGCAAAATGTACGATGCAAAAATTGCAACAAACTACTTGCCCGCGCCTCATTTCACTACATTGAAATAAAATGTCCGCGCTGCAAAACACTTAACCAGATAACGAGAGCCATCGAGCACCCCACACACATGAGGAGTTATGACCGTGGGGATCGCAATCCAGCACCAACCAGCACATACACCGGAACACACTAAGGTTTATCAGACTGACAATGCCACGCTCTGTCGTGGGAATGCGCTGGAAATATTGCCGCTGATTGAGCCAGAAAGCATTGATGCCTTAATCACTGACCCGCCTTACAGTTCGGGCGCGACACACAAGGCCGGACGCACCAACCAGGGCAGCCATGCAAAATATCTGAACGGCGAGAACCTTCACCGCTTTGATGGGTTCGCGGGTGAAAACATGGACGCCCGTTCGTGGGCTTACTGGACACAATTATGGATGGCACAGGCACACCGCGCAGTCAGGCCGGGCGGTTATGCCTTGGTATTTACTGACTGGCGACAACTACCAGCTTTAACCGATGCGTTTCAGGCCAGTGGCTTTACATGGCGCGGCATTATTGCGTGGAACAAAGGGAGGGGGTCACGAACACCACATACCGGATATTTCCGGCATCAGTGCGAATACATCGTCTGGGGCAGCAAAGGCCATTTAGATAAATCGCCTTCGGGACCGTTCGACGGCTGCATGACGTTCCCGGTTATCCCGTCAAAGAAAATGCACCCGACCGGAAAACCAGAAGAACTAATGGCGGAACTGGTCAGGACTGTGAATAGTGGCGGAACAGTCCTTGATCCTTTTATGGGGTCAGGGACAACGGGTGTGGCTGCACTGAAAGCAGGACGCAAATTTATTGGTATAGAAACCAGTGATCATTATTTTGATGTAGCAACACAACGGCTCAAAACGGCGATCGAACCATAAGACAAAGCCCGCAATGTTGCGGGCTTACTCTACCTCTCGAAAATGTGGTCACTGCGTGGACATACGCTGATACAAATCCTTTTATATCAATAAATTAAATCTTTGTTTTTTTCATCAACAAGGATTTTCACGTTTGTGGTACCTGTATGAGAACGAGAGTTAACCGGACAAGTGTGCCATAATCTCGCGGCCAGGCATACTTGCGATGATTTCAGGTATAAGGATACGTAATGATACAACCAATTTCCGCCCCTCCTGGGCAACCACCGGGTCAGGGGGATAAACTGTCGTCTGGCGCAGGCAATCAGCCTTTATCCAGCTTGCAACGTACAGTGCTGGAAAGTTTGATAACCAAAGTGACTTCGCTGACGCAACAGCAGAGAGCGGAATTGTGGGCCGGTATAAAGCACGACATCGGTCTGCCGGGCGATTCACCGTTACTTTCACGCAATTTCCCCGCCGCAGAACAAAACCTTGCACAACGTTTACTGGCCGCGCAAGAAAGCCATTCTGTCCGCCAGCTTTTGGCGCAATTGAGCGAGTACTTACGGCTGGGGAATAATCGTCAGGCGGTCACAGATTACATTCGTCATAACTTTGGTCAGACGCCGCTGAATCAACTCTCACCGGAGCAATTAAAAACCGTCCTGACGCTGTTACAGGAAGGGAAGATGGTTATCCCGCAGCCGCAACAGCGCCAGGCGACCGATCGCCCTTTGCTACCGGCAGAACACAATACGCTTAAGCAACTGGTGACTAAACTCGCGGCGGCAACAGGAGAACCCAGCAAGCAGATTTGGCAATCTATGCTGGAACTTTCTGGGGTAAAAAATGGTGAGTTGATCCCGGCCAAAATGTTTACCCACCTGGTTACCTGGTTGCAGGCACGCCAGGTGTTAAGTCAGCAAAATACACCGACGCTGGAGTCGCTTCAGATGGCGCTAAAACAGCCACTGGATGCCAGCGAGTTGACAGTATTATCGAGCTATGTTGAGCAAAAATATGGCCTTTCTCAGCAATCAGCCCTGACTTCCGCACAGGCCGAGGATATCCTCAACCAGCTTTATCAACGGCGGGTGAATGGGATTGAACCGCGAGATATTCAACCGTTGCTCAATCCCTTTACGCCATTCATTAACACGATGCAAGAAATGGCCATGCGCCCCAGCCTGTGGATATTGCTGACCGCCATCATCGTGATATTGGTCTGGTTATTGAGTTAACCACGACGAAATGACAGTATCGTCACGATAATCCCCAGCACCGCCGATATCGCCCCGGCAAGGAATACCGACGAGTAGCCAAATGTGGTCGCCAGGACACCTGCCAGTGGCCCGGAAACACCGAGGGCGATATCCTGAAACGCCGCATAACCGCCGAGCGCAGTACCGCGAACCTGAGACGGAACGCGCTTAACCACTTCCACACCAAGCGCCGGGAAGATAAGTGAACACCCTGCCCCGGTTAACGCCGCACCAGCTAACGCCGCCCACGCGCCAGGCGCTTGCCAGAGCAGCAACAAACCTACCGTTTCGACAAGCAAAGAGACAATCGCCACTTTCACGCCGCCAAAACGGTCTGGCATCCAGCCGAACATCACGCGCATCACGACAAATGCGCCGCCAAATGCGGTGAGTGTAAAACCTGCCATCGCCCATCCTTTGCTGGCAAAGTAGAGCGATACAAAGGTTCCGATAACCGCAAAGCCAACGCCCTGAAGCGCCAGACCAAGACCCGGTTTCCAGATAAGTCCGACAACGCTCCACAGCGATGGACGTTCTCCCGCCATTGCCGGTACTTTGCGGACTGTGCCGTTACAAGCCCACGCCAGTAAAGGTAATGCCATTGACGTAAGCGCCAGTGCGGCAAAACCGTAATGGCTATGAATCAACAAACCAAGCGGTGCGCCCACCGCCAGTGCGCCATAAATCGCCATCCCGTTCCACGACATCACTTTGCCTGAGTGTTTCGGCCCGACAATGCCCAATCCCCAGGTCAAAGCGCCCGTCAGCAACTGGCTTTCGCCAAATCCAAGAATCAAACGTCCGACGACCAGCAGGGCAAATTTAATCGGTGCGGAGACAGGCAAAAGCGCCGCCAGCAGCAGCGCGCCGCCAGCCAGACCACAGGCGAACATACCCTGAAGCGCCGAACGTTTTGCACCATATTGATCGGCCAGCCGTCCGGCGTAGCCACGCGTCAGTACCGTAGCCAGAAACTGAATCCCGACGGCAATTCCGACCATGGTGTTGCCATAGCCCAGTTCATGATGAACAAACAGCGGGATAACTGGCAACGGCAGCCCTACGGTCATGTAGGTGAGAAAAACCGCAAAAGCGATGCGGAAGAGCGAACAATTGGCAGAAGATCGTGTTTCTGTTTGGCTTACAGCAGTCATGCATTACTCCAGAATGCAGCGCAAGGCGAGGAGTCTCCCCGTCTCATCTCTCTGGTTTTCAGGGTTACGGTGCGTTGGCAGGATTTAACGCGAACGTCTTTTCAGACGGAAATCGACAAAGCGGGAAGTTTGCCTGGAACAGGCGGCGATTGTCAATGATGTGAAAAAGGGAACCATCGGGTTCCCTTTTGCGTTAGTGCCGGATGCGACGCTGACGCGTCTTATCCGACCTACTCCGAATTAATCTTTCAGCTTACGCATTACCAGCGTGGCGTTGGTGCCGCCGAAGCCGAAGCTGTTAGACATCACGGTGGTCAGTTCGCGATCGGTCGTTTCGGTCACGATGTTCAGACCCGCAGCCTGCTCGTCCAGCTCTTCAATGTTGATGCTCGGGGCGATAAAGCCGTGTTCCAGCATCAGCAGAGAGTAGATAGCTTCCTGTACGCCAGCAGCGCCCAGAGAGTGACCGGTCATTGCTTTGGTTGCAGAAATCGCCGGGCTCTTATCGCCGAACACTTCACGGATAGCCGCCAGCTCTTTCACGTCGCCAACCGGAGTCGAAGTACCGTGGGAGTTCAGGTAGTCGATTGGGGTATCAACACCGTGCATCGCCATCTTCATGCAGCGCACTGCGCCTTCGCCAGACGGAGCAACCATGTCTGCGCCATCAGACGTTGCGCCGTAGCCAACGATTTCAGCGTAGATATGAGCACCACGTGCCAACGCGTGTTCCAGTTCTTCGACCACCACCATACCGCCGCCGCCAGCGATAACGAAACCGTCACGGTGAGCGTCATAAGTACGGGAGGCTTTTTCCGGGGTGTCGTTGTATTTGGTAGACAGCGCGCCCATTGCGTCGAATTCACAGGCCATTTCCCAGCACAGCTCTTCGCCGCCGCCGGCAAACACGATGTCTTGTTTGCCCAGTTGGATCTGCTCTACTGCGTTACCGATACAGTGTGCGGAAGTCGCACACGCGGAGCTGATGGAGTAGTTAACGCCGTGGATTTTGAACGGCGTGGCGAGGCAGGCAGAAACGCCAGATGCCATCGCTTTAGTGACCACATACGGGCCAACCGCTTTCAGGCCACGCGGGCCGCGCATTGCGTCAGCGCCGAACACCTGGAAACGCGGAGAGCCGCCGCCGGAACCTGCAATCAGGCCAACGCGCGGGTTATTCTGGTAAGCTTCCGGGGAGAGGCCAGCATCTGCAATTGCCTGCTCCATAGAAAGGAATGCATAAATGGATGCGTCGCTCATAAAGCGCACAACTTTGCGGTCAATGAGGCCAGTGGTATCCAGTTTTACGTTGCCCCAAACGTGGCTACGCATGCCGGAATCCTTCAGCTCCTGAGAGAAAGTGATCCCTGAGCGTCCTTCACGCAGAGATGCCAGGACTTCCTGCTGGTTATTACCGATGCTGGAAACAATGCCCAGGCCAGTAATCACTGCACGTTTCATTCAATACCTCTGTAAGTCGCACATAGAGTAAGTTTCGAATGCACAATAGCGTACACTTGTACGCCGAACAAGTCCGATCAGCCAATTAATAGAGAAATTTGCGCAGCCTGGCACACATCGCTAAGATCGAGCCACCGCCTGTAAGACGAGTAACTTACGTGAAACACTACTCCATACAACCTGCCAACCTTGAATTTAATGCTGAGGGTACACCTGTTTCCCGAGATTTTGACGATGTCTATTTTTCCAACGATAACGGACTGGAAGAGACGCGTTATGTTTTTCTTGGGGGTAACCAATTAGAGGCACGCTTTCCTGAGCATCCGCATCCTCTGTTTGTGGTAGCAGAAAGCGGCTTCGGCACCGGATTAAACTTCCTGACGCTTTGGCAGGCATTTGATCAGTTTCGCGAAGCGCGTCCACAGGCGCAGTTAAAGCGCCTCCACTTTATAAGTTTTGAGAAATTTCCCCTCACCCGTGCGGATTTAGCGCTAGCGCACCAACACTGGCCGGAACTTGCGCCGTGGGCGGAACAGCTTCAGGCGCAGTGGCCTTTGCCCCTGCCCGGTTGCCATCGTTTATTGCTCGATGAAGGCCGCGTAACGCTGGATTTATGGTTTGGCGATATAAACGAACTGACCAGCCAACTGGACGATTCGCTAAATCAAAAAGTAGATGCCTGGTTTCTGGACGGCTTTGCGCCAGCGAAAAACCCGGATATGTGGACGCAAAATCTGTTTAACGCCATGGCACGACTGGCGCGTCCGGGCGGCACGCTGGCGACATTTACTTCTGCCGGTTTTGTCCGCCGCGGTTTGCAGGAAGCCGGATTCACCATGCAAAAACGTAAGGGCTTTGAGCGCAAACGGGAAATGCTTTGTGGGGTGATGGAACAGACATTACCACTCCCCTGCTCCACGCCGTGGTTTAATCGTACGGGCAGCAGCAAACGGGAAGCAGCGATTATCGGCGGCGGTATTGCCAGCGCGTTGTTATCGCTGGCGCTATTACGTCGCGGCTGGCAGGTAACGCTTTATTGTGCGGATGAGGCCCCCGCGCTGGGTGCTTCCGGCAATCGCCAGGGGGCGCTGTATCCGCTTTTAAGTAAACACGATGGGGCGTTGAACCGCTTTTTCTCTAATGCGTTTACTTTTGCTCGTCGGCTTTACGACCAATTACCCGTTAAATTTGATCATGACTGGTGCGGCGTAACGCAGTTAGGCTGGGATGAGAAAAGCCAGCATAAAATCGCACAGATGCTGTCGATGGATTTACCCGCAGAGCTGGCTGTAGCCGTTGAGGCTAATGCGGTTGAACAAATTACGGGCGTTGCGACAAATTGCAGCGGTATTACTTATCCGCAAGGTGGCTGGCTGTGTCCGGCGGAACTGACCCGTAATGTGCTGGAACTGGCGCAACAGCAGGGTTTGCAGATCCATTATCAATATCAGTTGCAGGATTTATCCCGTAAGGATGATTGTTGGTTGTTGAATTTTGCAGGTGATCAGCAAGCGACGCATAGTGTGGTGGTACTGGCGAACGGGCATCAAATCAGCCGTTTCAGCCAAACGTCGTCTCTGCCAGTATATTCAGTTGCTGGTCAGGTCAGCCATATTCCGACAACGCCGGATCTGGCGAAGCTGAAGCAAGTGCTGTGCTATGACGGTTATCTCACGCCGCAAAATCCGGCGAATCAACACCATTGTATTGGTGCCAGTTACCACCGTGGTAGCGAAGAGACGGCATACAGTGAGGAAGATCAGCAGCAGAATCGCCAGCGGTTGATTGATTGTTTCCCGCAGGAACAGTGGGCGAAAGCGGTTGATGTCAGTGATAAAGAGGCGCGCTGCGGTGTGCGTTGTGCCACCCGCGATCATCTGCCAATGGTAGGCAACGTGCCTGATTATGACGCTACACTCGTGGAATATGCGTCGCTGGCGGAACAGAAAGATGAGGCGGTAAGCGCGCCGATTTATGACGATCTCTTTATGTTTGCTGCTTTAGGTTCGCGCGGTTTGTGTTCTGCCCCGCTGTGTGCCGAGATTCTGGCGGCACAGATGAGTGAAGAACCGATTCCGATGGATGCCAGTACGCTGGCGGCGTTAAATCCGAATAGGTTATGGGTGCGGAAGTTGTTGAAAGGTAAAGCGGTTAAGGCGGGATAATCTGCTTTGGCATTGTTTGTCGGATGCGACGTGAACGCCTTATCCGACCTACGTGTGACCTGTAGGCCTGATAAGACGCGATAAGCGTCGCATCAGGCATGGTGCTCCAGACGCCAACAACTTACTGCTGTGACGCCTGCTGAAACAGGTGTTCCCACATATCGGTTACCAGCGCCTGGTCACGCGGCGACAATTCACCAGCACCAATGGCTTTTTCCAGACTCTGGCTAACGGTCGTATGCACCGCCTGAGCGGAGTGGTCATCACCACTTTCCAGTTCTGCGATGGCTAATGTCAGGTGGCCACGCAAATACCCACTGGCAAACAACTCATCATCACTGGCATGGTCAACCATACCGTCGATTAATGCCAGAATGCGTGATTCAAACTCCGCGATCATCTTCTTTCCTCATTGTAAAACGTGGCGCCGGCTTCAGTTGAGCGCTTCCGGCCACGGGAATTGTTCCGCCGTAATTTCCGGCGTGTGATAATAATTTTGTAGCGCTTTAATTAAGCGTGCCGGACGTTCTGGAATACCGTTAGCCAGATAATCCATCACCTGCGCATGTACCCGCCGTTGAAACACCACGCGATCCGGTTCGAAATCCCCTTCCAGATTGTCGCAACTGACGTTAAACGGATATCCCGCCGCCACGCAGAACAACCAGTCCAGCGCCTGCGGCTTCACTTCAACATCTTCAAACTGACTTTGCGTCTGGGCATCGCGTCCGTCCGGGCAATACCAGTAACCGAAATCAACCAGCTCACGGCGCGCTTTCCCGGCAATGCACCAGTGCGAAATCTCATGAATTGCGCTGGCATAAAAGCCATGAGCAAAGACGATTCGGTTATACGGTAATTCCGCATCAGCAGGAAGATAGATCGGTTCGTCGTCGCCTTTAATCAGACGGGTATTAAATTCATCGGCAAAGCAGCTATTAAAAATTTCAATCAACTGCTCATAGTGGTGTGTACTGTTCATTAGTTCATCCCCAACCAGTGGAGGATCTCCTGTCCGTGGCTATCATAAAGTAATTTGGCACTCATCACCGCCGAGACGATAACGATCATCGGGCGGATCAGCTTTTGTCCTTTGCTCAACACCAGTCGTGAACCCATGCGCGCCCCGAGGAACTGCCCCACCAGCATCACAAATCCCGTCGCCCAAATCACTTTGCCGCCGAGAATAAACAGCAGCAAACCGCCGATGTTTGACGTTGCGTTAAGTAATTTGGCGTGAGCCGTGGCTTTGGCGAGGTTGAATCCACACAGCGTAACGAAAGCCAGCGCGTAAAACGATCCGGCAGCCGGGCCAAAGAATCCGTCATAAAAACCGACGCAGCCACCGGCAATTAACGCGAAGGGTAAACCGTACATCCGGCGCTGGCGATCTTCTTCACCCAGCTTTGGCATCAGCAAGAAATAGAGGCCGATGCAAATCACGAGGATGGGCAATATCTGCCGTAATATATCGGCCTGAACATATTGCACCAGCAGTGCGCCACTCATTGAGCCGACAAAGGTCATGGCGATATTAAGTTTCTGATCGCTTAAACTAACCACTTTGCGGCGAATAAAGTAGATAGTGGCGGAAATAGAGCCACCGCAGGCTTGCAGTTTGTTAGTTGCCAGCGCGTTAGCGGGAGACATCCCCGCCGCCATCAATGCCGGAATGGTGAGTAACCCACCGCCACCGGCAATCGAGTCGATAAATCCCGCCAGCATGGCGACAAAAAAGAGAACTCCCAGCAGCAGCGGGGAAACCATAAACAGGCTATTAAACGTTTCCATTAGATCACGTGCTCATCCAGTAGCGCCTGGCAGGAAGGCGGCAACGGAGGCGGTGTCTTCTTCTCAGGCTTTGTTGTTCCCGGTTTTGGAGGTTCAAACCAGCTTTGCAGTTCTGCCCCGCAGCCATCGCCCGGTGGCGGTAAAGGTTGATCTTCACACTCCAGACTATCGGCAGGACAACGTAATCGTACATGCATATGCGCGCGATGCTGGAACCAGGGTCGCACTTTGCGCAACCAGTCGCGATCGGTGCCCGCATCAAGGCAAAGTTGTTGTTTAATCGCCGGATTAACAAAAATGCGCGTGACGTCTTTGTCCTGGGCGGCGAGCTTGATCAAGCTGAAAATTTCTGGCTTCCACAGCGTGGGGACAACGTGTTTACCGTCGCGGGAAACTAAGTCCAGTGCTTGCGGGCGCAAGAGTTGCGCGGAGGTCCAGCGTGTTTTCGGCAGTTGCAGGAAGATATCGACATCCAGTCCGGTCTGGTGGCTGGCGTGACCGCCGTTGAAACGCCCACCAGCAGGCATTCCCATATCGCCAATCAACACCGTACCCATGCCCAGATTGCTCACCTGGCTACTCAGGCGCTGGATAAACATCACCAGATCCGGGTGTCCGAAATAGCGACGCTGATCGGTACGCATGACCTGATAATGTTCGGACTGTATCGGCAACGTGTCAGCGCCGACGATACAACCATTGGAAAAACTGCCTATCGATTGTGCGCTACCCGGCACAGGTTGGGTTATTTTTTGCCACGGCGTCGCTGCCAGGCTGGCGCTACTGGCAAGCAGGGCCAGCAGCGCAATCGCAGTTTTGTTCATTTTTTACCAGCGTGGAATATCAGTCTTCACATCGGCATTTTGCGCCCGTTGCCGTAACAGGTGATCCATTAAAACGATCGCCAGCATCGCTTCAGCGATCGGCACTGCGCGGATCCCGACGCAAGGATCGTGACGGCCTTTGGTGATCATCTCAACTTCTTCGCCAAAGCGGTTAATGGTGCGCCCCGGCACGGTAATGCTGGAGGTCGGTTTCAGCGCCATATGGGCAATGATTTGCTGCCCGCTGCTGATACCGCCGAGAATGCCGCCTGCATGGTTGCTCTGGAAACCGTCTTTGGTGATTTCGTCGCGGTTCTGGCTGCCGCGCAGCGCCACCACGTCAAAACCATCGCCAATTTCCACGCCCTTCACCGCGTTAATGCTCATCAACGCATGGGCGATATCTGCATCCAGACGATCAAATACTGGTTCGCCAAGTCCGACAGGGACGCCACTTGCTACAACGGTGACTTTCGCGCCGATGGAGTCGCCCTCTTTTTTCAGCGCGCGCATCAGTTCATCTAAGGCTTCGATTTTGTCCGGGTCCGGGCAGAAGAACGGATTTTGCTCGACCTGCGACCAGTCTTTGATTTCCAGCGGAATGTCGCCCATCTGGGTCAGGCAGCCGCGAATTTCAATACCAAATTTCTCGGCGAGATATTTTTTGGCAATCGCCCCTGCCGCCACACGCATGGCGGTTTCGCGGGCGGAAGAACGTCCGCCGCCGCGATAATCGCGCAGACCGTATTTTTGTTCGTAGGTGTAATCGGCATGACCCGGACGGAAAACGTCCTTAATCGCACTGTAATCCTGAGAACGCTGGTCGGTATTTTCGATCAACAAGCCAATGCTGGTGCCAGTAGTAACGCCTTCAAAAACACCGGAGAGAATTTTGACCTGATCCGGCTCGCGGCGCTGGGTGGTATAGCGCGATGTCCCAGGGCGACGACGGTCGAGGTCATGTTGCAGGTCCGCTTCCGTCAGCGGAATGCCTGGCGGAACACCATCGACGATGCAACCGAGCGCCAGCCCGTGCGATTCGCCGAAGGTGGTTACGCGAAAGAGTTGTCCAATTGTGTTTCCAGCCATCACGGCTCCGTTATTGTTGTGTTTGCGTGTTTACTTAATCTTTATAAATCGCGAAATGTTCACGTGCCGCAATAAGCTGCGCTTTGGTGAGCATAAACACACCATCGCCGCCGTTATCAAACTCCAGCCAGGTGAACGGAACATCCGGATATTGTTCCATAAGATGTACCATGCTGTTGCCGACTTCACAAATCAGCACGCCATCATCAGCAAGGTAATCTGCCGCATTACCGAGAATGCGACGCGTCAGTTTCAGGCCGTCGGTGCCAGATGCCAGCCCCAGTTCCGGCTCGTGGCGGTATTCGTTTGGCAGGTCGGACATATCTTCCGCATCGACATACGGCGGGTTAGTGACGATCAGGTCGTACTGCACTTTCGGTAAATCACGGAACAGATCGGAACGAATCGGGATGACGTTGTGGATCAGGCCGTGTTCTTCGATGTTCTGTTCGGCAACCGCCAGCGCGTCAGGAGAGATGTCTACCGCGTCGACCTCCGCTTCCGGGAAGGCATAAGCACAGGCAATCGCAATGCAGCCGCTTCCTGTGCACATATCTAAAATGTGCTGCGGTTGCTTGCTGATAAGTCCGGCAAATTTATTGTTGATCAGTTCACCAATCGGCGAGCGCGGCACCAGCACACGTTCATCGACGTAAAATTCATGGCCGCAGAACCAGGCTTTGTTGGTCAGATAAGCCACCGGAATGCGCTCGTTGACGCGGCGGATCACGCGCTCAACAATACGGTGTTTTTCGCTGGAGGTCAGACGCGCATTGCGCATATCTTCCGGAATATCCAGCGGCAGGTAGAGCGACGGCAACACCAGTTGCACCGCTTCATCCCACGGGTTATCGGTACCGTGACCGTACCAGATATTTGCCGCGCTGAAGCGGCTAACCGACCAGCGCAACATGTCCTGAATGGTTTGCAGCTCATTTACTGCTTCATCAACGAAAATTTTATCCACGTATTCCTCCAGGGCATGATCGCAATAATTTCGGCGGCTAGTTTGCCATGAAGATGACGATAAATCAGCATTCACGCGGCGATGACACAGGAAAATTATGTTTTGTCCGATCGATTGGGCTGCGAGTCGGGTAAACTGTAGGAAAAGAAAAAATAGAGACGCATAAATGAAAAAGAAAACAACACTTAGCGAGGAGGACCAGGCTCTGTTTCGCCAGTTGATGGCGGGGACTCGCAAGATTAAGCAGGACACGATTGTCCACCGACCGCAGCGTAAGAAAATCAGCGAAGTGCCGGTTAAGCGGTTGATTCAGGAACAGGCTGATGCCAGCCATTATTTCTCAGATGAGTTTCAGCCGTTATTGAATACCGAAGGCCCGGTGAAATATGTTCGCCCAGATGTCAGTCATTTTGAGGCGAAGAAACTGCGACGCGGTGATTATTCGCCGGAGCTGTTTTTGGATTTGCACGGTTTGACGCAGCTACAAGCCAAGCAGGAACTAGGGGCGTTGATTGCCGCCTGCCGCCGTGAACATGTATTTTGTGCCTGCGTGATGCATGGACACGGTAAGCATATTTTGAAGCAACAAACACCACTGTGGCTGGCGCAACATCCGCATGTGATGGCGTTTCACCAGGCACCGAAAGAGTACGGTGGTGATGCGGCATTGCTGGTGTTGATTGAAGTGGAAGAGTGGCTGCCGCCGGAGTTGCCCTGAATGCTGAACCGGATACGACATAAACGCCGTATCCGGTTTGGTCACTACAACATATTCAGCACATACTGGAATCGGCAAGTGGAATCTATAGGTTGTGGTGTAGTGGTATCGACACGTACCACAATATCGTGCAGTTGCTTGTCAGTTATCGCATGTCGGTTTGGTATGGTTGTCACTTTGTTATCGGTACAACCATATGACGTAAAAGTGATCATTTGCGATACAAAGCGACAATATGCGCCACGATCGTCAAATTGGCTACCATCACACAACTTGCCATCCTTCATCAAAAAGGTGGGGAGTGTATTTTCGATTACCCCTCCAGTGGATTTCAATGATAATAGCTTGCTACGTACTACCGAATTTGGGCTCCATGAAACATCATAAGGGTCTAAAGGAATCGGCGGACATGTGGAGTTAAAAGTCGATGGTCCCATATAAACAACACCACTTCTTCTTGATTGTGATTTGATATTACTGGTCACTATCCAGGGACAGCCACCAGGATCTCCTTCAACGATGATGTCCATGATCACCTTGTTACAAGTAAATTCTCCCGATGCCGGCAGCCCTGGACAATTCGATGGATCAATAGATTCCCCACTTTTCACATTAATTTTGGGGGCTGGCCCTGGCCCATTCCAGGATATATTCGGAATATCTCCGACCAGAAGAGTATAACCATCCCGGTGATATTCTCCCTGATATACACCTGATGAGGTTTGAACATTAAGTTCATACCAGGTTGAGGTATTAAAGTTACCGGCATAACCCATGTCGGTGTGCATATCACGAAACGTTATTGATGCCATCGCGGTAGGTAACATCAATACAAGTAAGCAAAAAAAATAGCGTAATTTTTTCATTTTAAAGGTACTCAAACGTTGCGGTTAGCTGAGCGGTAAAATTACCGGGAGTCACATCACGACCGCTTTTTGCCTGTAACCAGGCGCGAAAATTTAGGCTATTGCTGCCATTATTAAGTACAAAGGTCGCACCAGTAGTACTGTTGATGGCGACAGGTGTGCCGTCGTTTTTTTCCATACCTATACCTACTCCCTGCGCACCCGATGACGCATCCAGCGCCAGAATACCCGGCTGTTCGCTATCTTCTGTGCCGGTCAAGGTTACCTTTACGTTGTATGAGGTTGGCCCCTTACAGTCTTTCAGTTGAAAAACTACAGGCTGGCGGGCCGACTGCCCGGCGACCATTAAATCTTGTGTACTCACCGTAGGAAACTGCACTTCTGCCAGCAATCCTTGTGTCTCTACTGGCGTACAAGTTTTATTCAATAGATTACCGTAAAAATGCAGGTTATCAGCCGCCTGCACCGGCGCTACACAGATCAGCATTAAGCTCCCCAGCAGCGTTGCGAGAACATATTCTTGTGTTTTCATTGGTAATCCACCTGTAGCGTGGCATACGCGGAAAATGCTCCGTCTCCCAACACCGCGCCGCTGGCTTTCACCGGTACCGCCTTGAGCATTGGGGGGCTGGCAGGATCAATACTCAGAGGTTTATCCAGCTCAAACGGACTGCCATTTTGTTGCATTTCAATGCCCAGGTCGGTAACGCTGGTCTGGACTGCCGACGTATTGTAATTGGTGGGAGTCCCCTTCCAGGTCAGAGTCATCTCCCAAACCGCATCACGAACTCCAGAATCACAGGTGATCTCATAGGGTACAGTCTGACGAAAGTTAACACCGTCAATGTCATTAATAAGGATGTCGCCAAAATCCACTTCAATGGTTTTCCCGCCGCTAATGGTACAAACTGGCGGTGATACCAAAGTTCCGTGAAAAGTAATGTCTGGTGTCGCCGCCTGTACCACGCAACAGCAACCACAAATCACAAAAAAAACGAGTCGTTTCATTGGTAATCCACCACCATCGTCATACTGGCGTTAAATTCCGATGCCGCGAGTGATACACCGCTCTCTTTTACTGGCACCGCTTTCAGTTTCGGTTGGCTGTTGATGTTGAAAGGCGTCCAGTTGTTTTCGCCAATCGGAAACAGCGAATTATCAGACGCACTTTCAATTCGAATCCCAAATCCAGAAATTCCTGTACTCAACACTGTTTCGCCATTAATCGTGGTAGTCGTTCCCTTAAACTGCATTTGCAGGTCGTCACTTAGACTTCCCTTACAGTCCAATTTGTACTCAGCATTCATGCGATAGTTGGTGCCATTGATCTTTTTGATGATCACATCACCAAACTCCACAGCACTACCCGTTACTGAACAAGGTGGCGGAGCATCGACCAGCACCCGCAATATCAGATCAACGGATTTCGATTCTCCGCCTGCCGCAGGATGGCTCACCACACCAAAAACCAGCAGTAATTTAACCAGAAACATCTTTCTCATCGGATTCTCCTGGAATCAGCCTTTGCTGCTTAGTTCTTCATCCACCAGGCAGGCACTACCGCTACAGCGGAAAAAGAGCGGCATACGCGCACCATAGTCGTTGACATAGGTCAGCACTGGTGTGCTATCCATTTTCACGTTTAACGGGGCGTTGGTTTTGGGCAGCATGACTAATGGCGAGAAACCCGCCGCTGGATTGCCATTTTTCTGCGTACTGGCGTTGCTGATGATGACGTAATACGCCGTTGGGTTATTGACGGTAAATTCCTGGCCGCTGCGGGTTAGGGTCACTTTATGCTGCCAGGGAGTTTGTGTGCTGCTTTTTTCCAGTGCCTTAGGACGCCAGAAAAGTTTGATACGTGTCTGCAGAGCAATTTGCAGCGTGTTAGCTTTATTCGATTTAGGCGGGATCTCGCGAACGTTAAAGTAGAACATCGTTTCGCGATCGGTAGGCAATTTGTGGATATCTGGCAATCCCTGAATTTTCACCTGACCGTTCATCATCGCATCAATACGCTGTACAGGAGGTAAAACAGCTAATGGTGAACTCACCTTGTTACCCTTTTCATCTTCAATCCAGCTTTGCGCCAGGTAAGGAAGTTTAGGATCGTTATTACGTAGGGTAACACTAATAGATTTGTCACTTTCGTTAAAAATCAAACGGGTTCGATCGGGCGTCACTGAAGCCTGTGCGTAAAAACTTGCAGCCGCCGCCATCAACGTCAATGTAGTGACGATCTTTTTTGAAGAGATATGTTTAGACATAGATCATTCCTTAATCACGTTATTAATTCGATGAAACAGACATTGGTGGTTCCATTGGTGTCACCTGTTGTGTCTGCTCCTGAATGACGGGCTGAATATCATGTGATATTGCGGGAGCACTTCCCCCAATTTGCTGGCATGGCAACAGCAAGCCATTGAAGAGATCATCCGGTAGCGGGTCCGGCAGACTGATATCGCAGTGGGATTCTCCCTCCCAGGATACCGTCATGCGTTCACCTGGTTTAACGCCCGCCAGATAGACATTACCTTCATCATCAACCAGACCAACTTGCTGTTTATTAACATTTTTCACTTCCGCACCAAATGGCGGATGACTACCATCCTGCAATCGCAATACCGCCATTGCTTTCTGCCCACTGATCACAGCAAATTTACGATAACCAATGGCACCTTCCGTTAGCGTTGCCTGGACCACCGACTGGGTGGCCTCAGCATTTTCTGGCAGGTTATTCAAATCGATATAAGCCTGATTACGGTAGTAATCGTTAACATCGGCCACTACGGCTTTACCAAACATGTTGGTATAAACAGCGGCACCGTTGCCTTCTACTGGCACATTGGCAACGCCATCGGCATCAATCAGCAAACGCGTGCCGCCCATGTTCTGCGTGCGATGCAGCGCGCCGCCGTGGGCAGTCAGCGTTGCCCCGCCCTGTAAAGAAATACCCGCGGAAGTGTATTGCCCTTCATGATAGTTGGCACTCAGGTCAACTTTTGCCATCGTGCCATCATGGCTGTAATAGCCATCCACACTGGCGTGGTTTTCACTGGTGCCTGCACTCAGCGTATAGTGGCTGGCGTCATCTATTCGATGGTACAAGCTCGCCTGGCTGCTGTCGGCACCACTGCCATAGTTGCCGTTGTAACTAATGGTGCTGCTGTCACCCCACGGCAGGCTTAAGGAAAGATAAATACCTTTATCGGCATTGTTATCGTATTCATAGCGATAACCGGTCAGAGAAACGCTCATGTTTCTGATACTTCCCATATTGAAATAATGAGAAAGCATCATGTTGTAGTTGGTTTGATCTTCGCGGTCCCAGTAGGTGTGGTGGGAATAGTTGAGATAGACCGAAACACGCGCATCCCTGAAGTTCTGGTTGTAAGTGACCGTATACATCTCTTTGTCGTTACCCGTGCGCGCCCGATCGGCGTTGTTGGCATCCAGGTATTCGCTCATGGTCATGTAGTTTTTTTCAGAGAAGCGATATCCGGCAAAGGTCACTCGACTGTTGAGTTCATCAAAATCTTTGGCATAACTGACTCGATAAGAGTTACCGTCCAGCGTTTTGTTGCCGTATACGCTGTTGTCGTCAAAACGAGTACGGGAGTGGGTAACATCAAACGCTAACGCGCCAAACAGCGCCAAATCGCGCCCAAGCCCAATTGCCGCCGACTGATAGTTTTCATCCGCTAATGCGCCGCCGTAAAGTGACCAGCCATTGGCTATCCCCCATGATGCTTCGCCTCCAGAGAAGAAACTCCCTTCGACGTGATGATCCCAGTTTTGCGGGCGGCCCATCGCCACTTTGTATCGCACCTGGCCCGGTCGGGTCAGAAACGGCATAGAAGCCGTGCTGACGTCATATTCCTGCACCTGACCGTTTTGTTCTTCGATGCGGACATGCAGCGTGCCAGATACCGAATCACCAATATCCTGAATACGGAATGGACCTGCGGGGACCTGAGTTTCATAAAGAACGCGCCCCATTTGCGTTACGGTCACTTTCGCAGAGGTATGCGCGACGCCGGAAATATCCGGAGCGTAGCCGCGAAGGTTTGGCGGCAACATTTGATCGTCGGTGCTAATGCTACCGCCAATGTAACTGAAGCCATCAAAAATATCGGAGTTGAGGTAATCTTCACCCAGCGAAAGTTTGGCTTTTAATGACGGTAAGGCGCGCCAGGCGTAGTAACGGCTCCACTCCCAATTTTTTTGCGTGCCGCTATCGTTAACATCGCCCTCATCATTACTGCGGGTATGCTGATAGTCGCTCTGCCAGTCGGCACGCAGACGCCACGGGCCAAGGTTAACGCCAACCGTACCATTACCGCTGATATCGTTAGTATCATCCCCCCCCTCTTCATGCCGGGTCTGGGCGTTGATACTGTAATCGGCAATAAGACCGGGAATACCTTCATCCCAGCGTGAAGGCGGATCCCATTCACTATCGGTATATTCGAGATAAGCCTGCGGCAAAGAAATCACGAGAACTGACTGGCTTAAATCACCAGTAATTTCCATGCCATTTAGAGGTTCAGTATTCAGACACTGACCATCACGAATCCATTGCAAATTCTTCGTGATATCTTCTTTAAAGCCTAACTGAGCAACCAGTTCAGGCGGTAAGCAGGCATACGATTTATCAGGATTGTTTTCGACTGCGTACCAGTAGATATCGTATTCATCAGGTAAGGATTGGTTATTTACATGAACCTGTAAATTATATTTACCCGGCTCAACATAACCTTTTTGGGAAAAACGCCCCAAATCAATTTTGGTATTCCCTTTTAACTCCAGAAATCGGGCATCAAACTGAATGGTATCATCTGCCAGGGCATAAAATGGACTTCCGGAAATTGCCAGAGCAATCCACCACGAAAGCCCCCGTAAACGGAGAAAAGAATGTTCGGGCATTTACGTATCCATCCGTAATTATTATATTTTAATTATCTTTTATTTAAAAACCCCATAACTTTACAGTTATGGGGGAATCACATTAGAGATACGTGATCTGGAACGTTGTTAGCGTTTCAAACGGAGCTGGGGTTGGTGTTACCGCAGCAGTTTCACCTACTAACCAGGCTTTAAATTTCAACGTTTGTTTCTGTTTGCCTTTACCCGTTGAACTGTCCATTGCGATGGCCTGATCGATACCTTTGCCCAGGTCATAACCTTTACCACGTTGGTCGCCAATCACCAGACTTACGTTTGGAACTTCGGTGCCATTATCCAGGTTAGACAGCGAATAGTTATTTGGGTTACCGGAATACGGATTACCGGTAAATGTCGTGGTCATCGTTGTTTCAGTATTGAAATTGCAATCCTGTAAACGAATCTGGAAATCTTTTGGTGTGGTAGTTTTGCCACCCGTTAAAGAACCGGTACCGATGCTCCCCATATCCACTTCCAGCTTATGGTCATCAGGAACAATTGAGCACGGAGAGTCTTCAATTATGCCGAAAAATCTCACTGTACCGTTGTTCCCTGCGGCTACGACTGATGCTGAAGTCAGCGCCCCCATAAGCATTGCTGTGGCGACGGCTGCTTTTACAAACTTACTCATTATTTGTCCTTAAATCATAAATAATTAAAATGTCAGCCAACTGACATATTAATACTGAATATAATAACTTTCAGTGTAATTTGCAGTGGCTTATAACCCACCATTGAATAGGATTTCTGAGGTCACGTAAGATGATATTCTTTGGCGTGGCGAGCATGTTGATATTATAGAGCGCGTGACACAATTTAAATTTACTAACAACAATATTTAGAAATATTTAAATGATTAACAAAACAAATAACATTTTGAGAATTTCCCTGGAATTACGTGATAAATGACTAAAATATGGTATAAACACATCATGGAGTGAATGATTAAAGAGCAAAAAACAACCAACAACAAATAACACGATTGTATTTTTATTTTTTGCCGATACAATATTAAAATACTATAATTAATATAAAATCAAGACCAAAAAATATCTCTTTTCTACTCTCTTATTCTGCGTTCACAGTGGTTAACTCTGGAAATAAAATACAAGAAAAGATAATGAATATTTCTAGATGTAACTTTATGCAAATCGGCGATTAAACGCTAAAAAGATGCCATCTGCATCGTTATTGGGAGAATTTCAATAAGGTATGAACAATTCAGGCCCGATAGCTTGCACCATCGGGCACTTTACGATCACATCAGATAGCTTTTGCCATCTTCAGATTACACGGGCTCATCTGCCAGTTGAATGTGCCGTTTCCGCTTTCATCAAGCGTTACGCTGGCAATGGCCGAAGTGGTAAACATAGGCGGTGTTTCGCCCGGACATAACTCGGCAACCAGATACCCAACTAACGGTAAGTGAGAGATAACCAGTACCGAAGCGACACCTTCGTTGGTCAGCGCCTGTAAATATGCACTGACCAGCCCTACATCGCCGCAGGGCGTCAACTCCGGCAGAACTTCCACGTTGGAAGGCAGGTTCATACAATCCCCTACTTCCTCCAGTGTTTGCTCGGCTCGCAGGAACGGGCTCACCAGAACACGTTCGACTTCCACTTTTTGACCTTTCAACCAGTTCGCCATCAGGCGAGATTCGTCACAACCGTTAGTGGTCAGAGGACGAACCGAATCACTGGCGGCATCGAGGGCTGCGTCGCCGTGACGCATGATAAAAACTTGCATATTGCACCGCTTTTGTTAACCAGATTCACCCGCCCCGTTCATCTGAAACCAGAGAAACAAGGCGGTGGCCGGCATTGTGCCTTATCCATTCACCGAATGAAACGCTGTTTTTTACCTCAATGGCGCAAGTATAGTCAACATGCGTTTACATTTTGACCAACCCTCCGCCATTCAGCGCGGATTCATATAGCTTTGACCCTTTTATTGAGGGTCAGTTGCACTTGTTTTCCAAAAACTTTGCCCGCGCTCGCTCATCTCTAATAAACGACTCGCAAGGGGTAAAACGAGAACCATACTGCGTGGCCAGTCGTTGCATTGTTGCAACGACTTCCCCCGCGCCGAGAGCATCGATATATCGGAACGGGCCACCAAGAAACGGTGGGAAGCCTATTCCAAATACCGCGCCAATATCCCCGTCACGCACACTTCGGATAACCTGCTCGTCCAGACAACGTACTGCTTCATTCAGCATCAACATCACACACCGTTCAGCAACCTGCGGTGCGGAGAGTCGCCCCTGCCCTTGTACACCAATTAGCGGGTAAATGGCGGGATCGACCTGTTTTTTGCTTTTACGCCCTTTTTGGCCATAAAGATAGAAACCTCGGCCATTTTTTCTGCCTTTGCGATCATCATTCAAAATTGAAGAAACAACATTTGCAGGCGCGCTAAAACGTTCTCCATAAGTTGCTTCCAGTACAGGAATAATTTTAGTCCCGGTATCAATTCCTACCTCATCCAAAAGTTGGATTGGCCCCACCGGAAAACCAAATTTCACCAGCGCGGCATCAATATGCTCAACACGTTCGCCTTCGGTCAACATGCGGATAGCTTCATTAATATACGGCGCCAGGATGCGATTGACATAAAACCCAGCTTTATCCTTTACCACAATCGGCGTTTTGCCCTGTTTTTTCGCCAGTTTTACCGTGGTGGTGATGGTTTTCGCCGATGTCCCCGCATAAGGAATGATTTCCACCAGCGGCATTTTTTCCACCGGGCTGAAGAAATGCAGGCCGATAACTTGCTCTGGTCGCGTGGCGTGCGCAGCAATATCGCTAATCGGTAAAGAGGACGTGTTCGAGGCAAAAATGGTATGAGAAGCGCAGTTTTGCTCAACTTCTGCCACCATCTGCTGTTTTAATTCGAGATTTTCAAACACCGCTTCAATAATCAGATCGCGATGGGCAAAGCCGCGATAGTCCGTCGTTCCGGAGATTAATGCCAGTTGCTTGTCGCGTTCGCTGGCTTTGAGATGACGACGGCGTACTTTACCCTCCAGCTGATCCCAACTGTATTTCAGCGCATGATTTATGCCCTGGGCGTTGATATCTTTAATTCTTACCGGCAGACCCGCTTTACAGGCAGTAACGTAGGCAATTCCACCGCCCATCAACCCGCCGCCTAAAATCCCCACGCTGTCTAATGGCGCAGGCGGCGCATCACTGCCGGGATCTTTCTTCACTTCCGTACTGGCAAAAAAGATATTGCGCAGCGCCTGCGATTGCGGCGTCATCGCCAGTTCACCAAACGCCCGAGCTTCGGCGTCATAGCCACTGCTGGTTCCCTGCGCTAAACCGGTTTCAATAACGTCAAGAATTCGTTTTGTTGCTGGATAGTTACCCTGAGTTTTTTGCTCTGTTTTCTTGCCTACCATTTTGAACAACAATGCACGACCTAACGGCCCCGCCAGAATTCGCTCGCGTACAGGTAGAGGGCGGGAAGATGGACGATCCTTCTTTGCCAGCTCAACAGCGGCTTCCAGCAAAATGGAGTGCGGAACGACGTCATCCACCAGCCCCAGCTTTAACGCCTGTTTCGCCCGAAGTTGTTTTCCGGTGAGGATCATCTCTAATGCTGTGCTGACACCTGTCAGGCGTGGCAAACGCTGAGTTCCGCCTGAACCTGGCAATAATCCAAGCTGAACCTCCGGCAAACCGAGCACAGTTTTAGGATCGTCAGTACAGACACGGCCATGACATGCCAGCGCCAGCTCCAGCCCGCCCCCCAGGCAAGCGCCGTGAATAGCGGCAATAACCGGAACAGGCAGAGCATGAATCTCCGCCATCAACTGTTGGCCCTGCCGCGCCAATGCTTCCGCTTCTTGCGCCGTTTTGCAGTTGCCGATCATGTTGATGTCTGCGCCAGCGATGAAATTGTCTGGTTTAGCGGAGACAAACACCACGCCGCGCAACTCTTTGTTTTCACGGAGTTGCTTAATAATGGCGCGCACCTGCGAGGCAAATTCCGCCTTCAGGGTATTCATTTTCTCGCCGGGAACATCAATGGTGATAACGGCAATGTTGTCCAGACGGACATTGAGGGTAAACGCTGATACCATTTCCATTATTCCGCCTCCACAACCATTGCCGCGCCAAGCCCACCTGCGGCACAGGCAGTCACCAAACCAAACCCACCGCCGCGACGCCGCAGTTCATGTAAGGTCTGAGTAATCATCCGCGCGCCGGTAGCCGCGAAGGGATGGCCATAAGCAATCGAGCCGCCAAGCACGTTAAATTTGCTATCGTCAACTTCGCCAGTGGCATGTGCACGCCCCAATACGTCGCGAGCAAAACGTTCGCTGCCAAGCAACTGAATATTGGCCAACGTCTGGGCGGCAAACGCTTCGTGCATATCAATCAACGTCAGATCGGCCATTGTCAAACCAGCACGTTCCAGCGCCAGCGGTGTTGACCAGGCCGGACCGAGCAGCATGTCCTGCCAGACATCAATAGCGGTAAATGCGTAGCTGCGCAGATATCCCAGCGGCACCAGCCTAATTCTTTCGCCCGGGATTCAGTCATCAGGATCACCGCTGCCGCGCCATCGGTCAGCGGCGTACTGTTTGCCGCCGTTACCGTTCCGTGTTTGCGATCAAACGCCGGGCGCAGCTTTGCGTAATCGGCAAGCGTGGAATTGCCGCGAATATTATTATCTTCCGCAAGAGGCTGTTTATAAGGCGGGATATAAGCGGTCATGACTTCTTCTTTTAATTTACCGTCTGACCACGCCTGGGCGGCACGTTGATGCGAACGGTGGGCCAACGCATCTTGCTGTTCACGGGTGATGCCGTACGTTTTCGCCATTTGTTCGGCGGTGTCGCCCATCCGTAATCCAGTGGAGTATTCCGCCACTGCCGGAGGCACCGGCATTAAGTCACGCAAACGTAAGCGAGAAAAGAGTTTCAGGCGCTGGCTCATGGTTCGAGCTTTGTTGACATCAACCAGCACGCGCGCCAGTTTTTTACTGACGCCAATTGGCAATACGGAAGAGGAATCTGCCCCGCCGGCAATCCCCGCTCGAATAGTTCCCGCCATCAGGCTTTCTGCAACGTTTGCAACCGCCTGGAAACTGGTAGCGCAAGCGCGGCTGACGCTGTAAGCATCGGTATGCACATTCATTCCAGTACCGAGAACAATTTCACGCGCAATGTTGGGCGCTTCCGGCATTTGCACAACCTGACCGAAGACCAGTTGCTCAATCACTTCTGCGGGAATTTCGCTGCGTGCCAGCAATTCGCCCACAACCATCTTCCCCAAATCAACAGCAGGAATGCCATGAAAAGCCGTCGCCTGGCGGGCAAAAGGCGTACGTAACCCGCTAACGATGGCGATACGATCGCCCTGACGGGTAATCAGCGGTAAAACCTGACCCATAACACTCCCCTGTAAAAAAAAATATAAAGTGGTCTGACCTGATCATAGTCTTAACCATTTTTTTACATTTAGCCAAGCGGAGAAAAGGGAAAGTGGGAGCTATGACACAGTGAAGACAGGAGAAAGAAAAGAAAACGCCCCTGCCTGTTGCTGGCAGGGGCGTACGTACCCGAGAGGAATTAACGCAGACCCAGCTGGAAGATCAGCATTTCAGCTTCGCAGGCAAAAGTGAAATCGATATCCAGACGCACACCGTCAGACTCTTCAGTGAAAGTCGGGGTGATTTTGCACGGTTCGGATTCCACGCTACGGGCTTTTTCAGTCAGCGCCGCCAGCGTTTGTTCTGCTTCTGCGCGGTTTGCAAACACGCGGCTGTAAGACGCGGTGCAGTCGGAGTTGTCCATAATGGTGCCAACATCCATACAGCAGCAAACCGGGGTTTCATCAGCACTACATTTACTCATCGTTGATTTCCTCTGTATGTGCACCTAAGGTGCCAGATAAACGTTGCGGATATTTTACGCTTCTGAAAAGTGCCACTCCAGTTGTTAATTCTGCAAAATCGGATAAGTGACCGAAATCACACTTAAAAATGATCTAAAACAAAATTCACCCAAATCTATGAGTGCGCCACCTCCAAATTTTGCCAGCTGGATCGCGTTTCTTAGATCATATTTGAAAAAACATAGAAACATACTTGCAACATTCCATCTGGTCCGACCTATACTCTCGCCACTGGTCTGATTTCTAAGATGTACATCAGACCCTACACTTCGCGCTCCTGTTACAGCACGTAACATAGTTTGTATAAAAATAAATTATTGAGGTTATGGTCATGAGCCAGAAAACCCTGTTTACAAAGTCTGCTATCGCAGTCGCAGTGGCACTTATCTCCACCCAGGCCTGGTCGGCAGGCTTTCAGCTAAACGAATTTTCTTCCTCAGGCCTGGGCCGGGCTTATTCAGGGGAAGGCGCAATTGCCGATGATGCCGGTAACGTCAGCCGTAACCCCGCGTTGATTACCATGTTTGACCGCCCAACTTTTTCAGCGGGCGCGGTTTATATTGATCCGGATGTGAATATCAGCGGAACTTCTCCGTCTGGTCGTAGCCTCGACGCAGATAACATCGCACCTACGGCATGGGTTCCGAACGCACACTTTGTTGCGCCGATTAATGACCAATTTGGTTGGGGGGCTTCCATTACCTCTAACTATGGTCTGGCAACAGAATTTAACGACACTTATGCAGGCGGTTCTGTCGGCGGTACAACTGACCTTGAAACCGTGAACATGAACTTAAGCGGTGCCTACCGCTTAAACAACGCCTGGAGTTTCGGTCTTGGTCTGAACGCCGTCTATGCTCGTGCGAAAATTGAACGTTTCGCGGGCGATCTGGGGCAACTGGTTGCAGGTCAGATTATGCAATCTCCCGCCGGGGCGACTCTACAAGGACAGCAACTGGCAGGCATGGCTAATAGTATCCCAAGCGATGAGAAAATTGCCCATCTGAATGGTAACAAATGGGGCTTTGGCTGGAATGCCGGCATCCTGTATGAACTGGATAAAAATAATCGCTACGCGTTGACCTACCGTTCTGAAGTTAAAATTGACTTCAAAGGTAACTACAGTAGCGATCTGCCAATTGCTATTAACAACTACAATTTCGGTCTGCCAACGGCTACGGGCGGAGCTACGCAGTCAGGTTATCTGACGCTAAATCTGCCTGAAATGTGGGAAGTGTCTGGTTATAACCGTGTCGCGCCGCAGTGGGCGATTCACTATAGTCTGGCTTACACCAGCTGGAGTCAATTCCAGGAGTTGAAAGCTACGTCCACCAGCGGTGATACGCTGTTCCAGAAGCATGAAGGCTTTAAAGATGCTTACCGCATCGCACTGGGTACCACTTATTACTACGATGATAACTGGACCTTCCGTACCGGTATCGCCTTCGATGACAGCCCCGTTCCGGCACAGAACCGTTCGATTTCCATTCCGGATCAGGACCGTTTCTGGCTGAGCGCAGGTACGACATATGCATTTAATAAAGATGCATCTGTCGATGTTGGTGTCTCTTATATGCACGGTCAGAGCGTGAAGATCAACGAAGGCCCGTATCAGTTCGAATCTGAAGGTAAAGCCTGGCTGTTCGGTACTAACTTTAACTACGCGTTCTAATAACACGTTAGTTTAATAACAAAAAAGGTGAGTTTTTCAACTCACCTTTTTTATTGGCTTCTTATTCAGAATCGATATCTTTTAAATCATCCTGAATCGCTTGCGCATTCGGGTTTTCCTGCAGTTTGAGTTCTCCGCCATTGGCGATGAAATCATGACGCTGGAAGTACGCCTCGCGCACCATGACGTAAGGATCGGACGACTGACGAAGCAGGCCATCAGAATCCAGCAGTTGCGCACGCGTTTCGATACCTTCAAGCGTCCATTTACCTACCGACATCGGCCAGGTCAACCACGAAAGCACTGGATAGAGGCCATCAGCCATATCACCGCCGTCATCACGCAGCGTGAAGCTACCGTAGAACGGTAACTGAACATAAGGCCCATACCCCACGCCATAGTGACCGAGCGTGCTACCAAAACGGTGAGGTTCCGTTCGTTGCAGTTTCGGATTCGCCATCCCTGCAACATCAATAAAACCGCCCATCCCCAAAATAGTGTTCAGGAAAAAGCGGGTAAAGTGGACCATCCCCTGATAAGGGTCGCCCTGCAGGAAGTAGTTAACCATCACTGCAGGTTCTTCAAGGTTGCCAGTAAAGTTGCTTAACCCATTACGTGCCGGTTGCGGAACATAATCACGCCACACGACAGCCACCGGTCGAACCACATACGGGTCTAACACATTGAAGTTAAAATTGTACATGGTGCGGTTGAACCCTTCTAACGGGTCAGAACGCCCTTGCTGATCTGTTCCGGAACTCGCACACCCCACCAGAAGCGTAGTTCCCAGAGCAAGCGCCGACAGGCGAAGCTTCATAAATGTCTCCCTGTTTTTTTTATGGCTTATGCAGTTTGCCATCCATGACGGAACGATACCGTATCCGCCTGTTTAGGTGTGGGCGATTGTAACAGCACGCCAAATGATGTCCATACGCCCTGTTTTGCTGATTTGATCATAGCCTGGTAATCACCGACCTGTAGGCTACTTGATTCTATAGAAACAGAAAAAGGCAAACGTTGCCTTTTATTCATTTTCAGAGTAACTCCCGCCAGTTGCGAGCAAAAAAGCCGCTACGCTTTAGCTATACGTGCTAATCAAGAGAACTCACCATGGATAACGATAAAATTGATAAACACAGCGACGAAATTGAAGTCGAGAGTGAAGAAAAAGAGCGCGGAAAAAAAATTGAAATAGATGAAGATCGGCTCCCTTCCCGGGCAATGGCTATCCACGAACATATTCGTCAGGACGGCGAAAAAGAGCTGGAACGCGACGCAATGGCGCTGCTGTGGTCAGCTATTGCAGCAGGTCTGTCGATGGGTGCATCGCTACTGGCAAAAGGGATATTTCATGTCGAACTGGAAGGTGTGCCAGGGAGTTTCTTGCTGGAGAATCTCGGTTATACCTTTGGTTTTATTATCGTTATTATGGCACGCCAGCAATTATTCACCGAGAATACAGTTACCGCGGTACTGCCCGTAATGCAAAAACCGACAATGGGCAATGTTGGTTTATTGCTGCGACTTTGGGGCGTTGTTCTGTTAGGTAATATTCTGGGAACGGGTATTGCGGCGTGGGCTTTTGAGTATATGCCTATTTTTGATGAAGAAACCCGCGATGCGTTTGTCAAAATCGGCATGGATGTGATGAAGAACTCGCCCAGCGAGATGTTTGCCAATGCGATCATTTCCGGCTGGCTAATAGCTACTATGGTATGGATGTTTCCGGCGGCGGGTGCGGCAAAAATAGTAGTGATTATTTTGATGACCTGGCTTATCGCCCTGGGAGACACCACTCATATCGTTGTCGGTTCCGTAGAGATCATCTATCTGGTGTTTAACGGCACACTACACTGGAGCGATTTTGTCTGGCCATTTGCGCTTCCCACTCTGGCGGGAAACATCTGTGGCGGCACCTTTATCTTCGCGTTGATGAGTCATGCGCAAATTCGCAACGACATGAGCAATAAGCGAAAAGAAGATGCACGTCAGAAAGCAGAACGTGCGGAAAACATTAAGAAAAATGATAAAAATCCGGCATAAGTGGCGAGCGTTTAAGCAATCGAGCGGCAGTGTACTTACCCCGCAGTCCATTAGCGGGTATACTCATGCCGCGCTGTCCTCTTAGTTAAATGGATATAACGAGCCCCTCCTAAGGGCTAATTGCAGGTTCGATTCCTGCAGGGGACACCACATCAGCATTACCTCACACTTCCCGACGTTACCGCCCCCCCATCAGCGCTAACCCCAACAACAAATCATCATTACCTGACGTTACCGGACATGTATTGACTCCACCAAACTTTTGCGGGCATATTGCGGGCATATTGCGGGCATAGTCAAAAATGACCACGGAATTATGCCCACATGCTTACCGTTAAGCAGATCGACGCCGCAAAACCTACCGACAAGTCATACCGCCTTGCTGACTCCGGTGGCCTGTTCTTGTTCGTCCCGCCATCCGGGAAAAATATCTGGCGCATGCGGTACCGGTTCGAAGGAAAAGAAAAGACGCTGGTAATCGGCCCATATCCGGAGATCACCCTCACTGAAGCCAGGGCAAAGCAGTCTGAAGCAAAAATGAAGCTGCTTAACGGGGTGGACCCTGCCGAGCAGAAGCAGGCTATAAAGAAGAAAGAGAAAGAGGCTGTCGCGGATTCGTTCGAGGATATCTTCAGGGAGTGGCACGCCCACAAATCAAAGGTATGGTCGAAGGGCTATGCGGATGAAATGCTGAGGATGTTTGATGATGACGTTCTGCCGATCATCGGTCACTTAAGTATGGATGATGTGGAGCCAATGGTTTTGCTGAAGGTGATACGGAACTTCGAGGACAGAGGGGCAATGGAGCGCGCGGACAAAGCGCGGCGCAGGTGCGGGGAAGTATTTAGCTATGCGATAGTTACCGGCCGGGCCAAATACAACCCTTCAAGAGACCTTGCCGGCGCTATGCGTGGCTACCAAAAAGAGAACTATCCTTTCCTTCCAATGCATCGTATCCACGAATTCCGGCGGGCAATGAATGCCTATGGCGGATGGATTATTATAAAGATAGCGGCGCAGGTGTTGCACTATACAGCCATGCGTACCGTCGAGCTTCGCTCGCTGGCATGGACAGGAATCGATTTTGAAAACAGATTAATCAGCGTTGATCCGTCGGTGATGAAGGGGAGAAAGCTGCACGTCGTGCCAATGTCAGATCAAGTTGTTGAACTCTTCAGGTTCCTGAAGCAGGTCACCGGGCAGTATGAGCTTTGCTTCCCTGGCAGAAATAACAGAAAGAAACCTATCAGCGAAAACTCCGTTCTTGGCCTTATCCGTAACATTGGTTATGAAGGTCAAACATGCGGACACGGATTCCGTCACCAATTCAGCACGGTGCTGAATGAAAAGCACTGGAATAGTGATGCCATAGAAATGCAGCTTGCCCACGTCAGCGGTGGAACGCGCTCAATTTACAACCATGCCGCCTATCTCGATACCCGTCGTGAAATGATGCAGTTCTGGGCAGACTGGCTTGATGAAAAGGTGGCATAGCGCCACCCATCACATCACTGGCACATCGTCGAACTCACCACTCCTGGCATCGTTCAGTATCCATGCCACCACTCCGATAACCCACACATCTCTAAATGTCTCTTCCTCAAAATTTTTTCATCATCCGTTATTAAGGATTTGCCTCACGCTAGTGTGAACTGCATCTGGCAGAAGCCTGCAATCAGTGATCTCGCGCCACCAATCACCGGTATGTCTTGCTGGAAATGAACATCCTCCCAATGTTTATATAAGACATGATGATGGGTTTATTTTGAATATTTTTTTCGAGATTTAGATAGAGTAAATAATATTATTATCGCAACCACTTCGGATGGTTATTATATATAAATAGAATTTGTTGATGAGAAATTTAGCCAGTCGCTTAAACACACCACTTCCGCTCGAATAAGTGGGAGGGTGTGTTTAAGTTTGTTAATTTTATAATGACTCTTCAATCTTCTGACTTTTTATTTTATTGATTGTTTTCTTAGATCTTAGAAAAGGCTTTTCAATATAATGCCATGAAATAGATGCCAACATTAATGTTAAGGCAAGGCTTATTATCATGCTAGTGTAGAACCCTACATTAGCGGCATTAATTATGACTTGCTGAACAGGAAATGCATATACATATATACCATATGAATAGTCAAATTTCCCACAGATTATTTTATCTTTGAAAGAAACACCTATACATATAGTCAGAACCGTAAAGAATATATACCCAGCAATTTTATGATCTACATCTGTAGAACATGTGGCAAAGTAAAACCCGAGAATGATAATTAAAAATGACTTTACGTAGATTTTATTCCAATGCTGCAATGACATAGCCATTGAAGCTCCTAGGAAAAAGCACATCCCCCTCGTAACAAACAAATGAACCGGGACGTTAAAGAAGTAGTCAGTGTACCCAGTCTTAATTACATATAGCGATGCAACAAAGAACATAGAAAATATTATAGGGTAAACTCTTGGAGTCTTAAACGCACTGACAACCAGACCTATAATCAAATAACAAGAAAATTCAACAGGAAGAGACCAAAGACTACCCAGCATACTTGAGCTATAGATAAACCCGCTTGCAATATCATTTGTGGGAGCATTTTGTAAAATTATCGTCTGAATTATCCGTGTAAATACACCAGATGAAAAATACGTACTCAAATCATCTATTTTAATCAACGACCCCAATATTATAAAAACAAATATAGAACATGGTATTAGCGCAGGAAATATTCTTCTGCATCTTTTCGACATAAAGTCAACAAAATCATTAGACCTCAATCCAGATTGGCTTATTAAAAAACCAGAAATTGCAAAAAAAATGATTACAGCTAGGCCGCCATAACTTTCAAGGTTTGCAATGACTGGTTCGCTGAGACCTGACAGCGCATAGTGATGCGAGTAAAGCACCATCAGTGCTGCAGTTAGCCTAATGATATCAAAGCAATTATTTCTATGCATTATAGTACCATCAAAAGATAGCCATCGACGTAATGGCTATAACAATATGTTTTAGCTATTAATAGTTACATAAAATGCTAAGAAATTCAATGCAATCAGATTATTCTTACCTCTCCCTTAACGCTATAATGCCAGTCAGTTAAGCAACTGACTGGCTCTTTTTCGGGGCTGTGGGGTATGAGCCTGTACATAGATTTGTGTAATTGCCTGATTTTGATATGTTCAATCCAGCATCAAATGAAGGTTAATTTATGGACGAAAAACAGTTACAGGCTCTGGCTAACGAACTGGCCAAAAACCTCAAGACCCCTGAAGACCTAAGTCAGTTTGATCGGCTGCTGAAAAAGCTCAGCGTTGAAGCCGCTCTCAATGCAGAGATGACACACCATCTTGGGTATGAGAAAAATCAGTCCAGACCAGGAGCTAACTCCCGCAACGGTTATTCCACAAAGACCGTTATCACAGGCGACGGTCCACTGAAACTGCGTACTCCGCGCGATCGTGACGGTACCTTCGAACCACAACTAGTAAAGAAAAATCAGACCCGTATTACCGGGATGGATAACCAGATCCTCTCGTTGTATGCCAAAGGGATGACCACCCGTGAGATAGCTGCTGCGTTCAAAGAACTGTATGACGCAGATGTTTCACCGGCACTGATATCAAAGGTTACCGATGCCGTGATGGAGCAGGTTGTAGAATGGCAAAACCGACCACTGGATGCTGTTTACCCCATTGTTTATCTTGACTGTATCGTCCTGAAAGTTCGGCAGGACAGTCGCGTCATCAACAAATCGGTGTTCCTGGCACTGGGCATCAATATCGAAGGTCAGAAAGAACTGCTGGGTATGTGGCTGGCCGAAAATGAAGGGGCGAAGTTCTGGCTCAATGTGCTGACTGAACTGAAAAACCGCGGTCTGAACGATATCCTCATCGCCTGTGTGGATGGCCTGAAAGGCTTCCCGGATGCCATCAACACAGTATATCCGAAGGCCCGCATCCAGTTATGCATCGTGCATATGATGCGCAACAGCCTGCGCTTCGTGTCATGGAAGGACTACAAAGCCGTCACTCGCGACCTGAAAGCGATTTATCAGGCTCCCACGGAAGAGGCAGGCCAGCAGGCACTGGAAGCGTTCGCTGCGGCCTGGGACAGTCGCTATCCTCAGATAAGCCGAAGCTGGCAGGCTAACTGGCCGAATCTTGCCACGTTCTTCGCTTATCCAACGGACATCCGCAAAGTGATCTATACGACGAATGCCATCGAGTCGCTAAACAGCGTGATCCGCCATGCGATCAAAAAGCGTAAAGTGTTCCCGACAGACGACTCGGTGAAAAAAGTGGTGTGGCTGGCAATCCAGTCTGCGTCCCAGAAATGGACGATGCCGTTGAAGGACTGGCGAATGGCAATGAGCCGCTTTATTATCGAGTTCGGTGACCGCCTGGGACACCATGTTAACGTCTTGATTACCGCCTTCCATACCCCACCATAAAGCGAATCATCAATCCGCAGGCTGGTGCAAGAAACATAAATATTCCCGTGACCAACTCATTGCCACTGGTTAACCACATCGTGGAGTAATAAATGAGTGCGGCAAGGATGACCATACCGAAAAATGAAGAGACAGCAGAAACTACGTTTAATACCTGACCGATATATCCGCTAACGCAGACGATACACAGGGCGAGAAACATCCATAAATAAATCATAGCTCAACCTCCTGCCGTGCTAAAAAACGTGTTACTTCAATTACTCCAATAGTAAGACAATTCTTAACCACTGGCAATTTCAGCAAAATATCAATAAAAACAATACATTATCAACATAACTATAAATCACTGAAAAATATTCACTTGAGTGATAAATAATCAGTAGCTGAAAATAATCAGCTGGTGATAAAATAGAAATACCGTATTCATGCTCCTCGTGGTTATGTCCTGACTAGTCTTTACACTCTTTACAGGAACCATTGTCGTACATGATGGCCCAATCAATTGAGTGTACCGCTGTAGACATGGAATCTTCTGCGATACAACAATTCGTATCTACAGAAGGTAACTATGTTTCCACAATGCAAATTTTCCCGCGAGTTCCTGCATCCTCGCTACTGGCTGACGTGGTTTGGTCTTGGCGTACTCTGGCTTTGGGTACAACTTCCTTACCCTGTTCTGTGCTTCCTTGGCACGCGTATCGGCACAATGGCCAGACCGTTCTTGAAACGTCGCGAATCCATCGCCTGCAAAAACCTTGAGCTTTGCTTCCCGCTGCTTTCCTCCGAAGAGCGCGAGAAGATGATTACTGACAACTTTCGCTCGCTCGGAATGGCGTTGGTAGAAACTGGAATGGCGTGGTTCTGGCCAGATCGTCGCGTGCGTAAATGGTTTGATGTCGAAGGGCTGGATAACCTGCAACGCGCGCAAATGCAAAATCGTGGCGTGATGGTTGTCGGTGTGCACTTTATGTCGCTGGAATTGGGTGGCCGCGTAATGGGGCTTTGCCAACCGATGATGGCAACTTACCGTCCGCATAATAATCAACTGATGGAATGGGTACAAACCCGTGGTCGCATGCGTTCCAATAAAGCGATGATCGGTAGAAATAATCTGCGCGGCATTGTCAGTGCGCTGAAAAAAGGTGAAGCCGTATGGTTTGCACCTGACCAGGATTATGGTCGTAAAGGTAGCTCCTTCGCGCCGTTCTTTGCGGTAGAAAATGTTGCTACAACCAATGGCACCTACGTTCTCTCTCGCCTCTCTGGCGCAGCTATGCTAACTGTGACGATGGTACGAAAAACCGATTATAGCGGTTACCGTCTGTTTATTACGCCAGAAATGGAAGGCTATCCGGCTGATGAAATTCAGGCCGCCGCCTATATGAACAAAATTATTGAGAAAGAGATTATGCGCGCACCAGAGCAGTATCTCTGGATCCATCGCCGCTTCAAAACGCGTCCGGTGGGTGAAGCCTCGTTATACGTTTAACAAATAACCCAGGCTTTTTCCCTCCTCAGATAAGCCATAATAACATCATGGTTTTTATGGCTTTTTTCTTAAGATTTTTCCCTTCGCTGAATCGTGAATTATTACTTCCAGAAATCAATCTGTCGCCGATATGAGACACTCGTAAGTTACTAAAAGTAAATAAGAAAATGCCACTTGTTTCGATTTAGTTTTAGGCGTACATTAGCGCCGTCTCGAGCCAATATGCTCAGAATTCTGAGGTGATGCCCGCGGGTGTCAGCTCACTGTAACAGGTGTAATGAAGTCATTCAGGCGTAACAGTAATTACGCGGAGAGATGTAAAGTGAAATATTTCTTTATGGGCATTTCTTTTATGGTCATCGTTTGGGCCGGTACTTTTGCCCTGATGATCTAAAAGTAAACTGCGAAACGAAAAACAGGAGCCATCAGGCTCCTGTTTGCATTTCTGGCGATGGTGTTTATTCCGCGTTTTCGGGAATATGTTTGCTGCTGGCGGGCAGTAAACCGTCAGCGCGGAACATCGCTTTAATCCCACGAATCGCCTGACGAATACGGTCGCGGTTTTCAATCAGCGCAAAGCGTACATGCGTGTCGCCGTAGTCGCCAAAGCCGATGCCGGGTGAGACACAAACCTTCGCTTCGTTAAGCAGCTTCTTGGCAAATTCCAGCGAGCCCATTGCCGCATACGGTTCCGGGATTTTCGCCCAGACATACATCGAGGCTTTCGGCATTTCAACCATCCAGCCCGCTTCATGCAGCCCTTTTACCAGCACATCGCGGCGACGCTTATACTGTTCGGCAATATCACGCACACACTGCTGATCGCCTTCCAGCGCCGCGATGGCGGCAACCTGTAATGGCGTAAAGGTGCCGTAATCGTGATAGCTTTTGATGCGCGCCAACGCGCTGACCAGTGTTTTATTGCCGACCATAAAGCCGATACGCCAGCCCGCCATATTGTAGCTTTTCGACAGCGTAAAGAACTCGACCGCTACGTCACGTGCGCCCGGCACCTGCATGATTGACGGCGCTTTCCAGCCATCGTAGACGATATCCGCATAGGCCAGGTCATGGACCACCAGTACATCGTAGCGTTTCGCCAGCGCCACTACTTTTTCGAAAAACTCCAGTTCCACGCATTGCGCGGTTGGGTTTGACGGGAAGCCAAGGATCATCATCTTTGGTTTCGGATAACTTTCACGAATAGCGCGTTCCAGTTCGTTGAAGAAATCGACACCTTCCACCAGCGGCACTGAACGTACCTGAGCACCAGCAATCACCGCGCCATAAATATGAATGGGGTAGCTTGGATTCGGTACCAGCACGGTGTCACCGTGATCCAGCGTCGCCAGCATCAGGTGCGCCAGCCCCTCTTTCGAACCGATGGTGACGATGGCTTCTGATTCCGGGTCGATTTCAACGTCGTAACGTTCCTGATACCAGCGGGAAATCGCGCGACGTAACCGAGGAATACCGCGCGAGGTGGAGTAACCGTGTGTGTCCGGTCGCTGCGCCACAGTACATAATTTTTCGACAATATGCGGCGGGGTCGCGCCGTCCGGGTTGCCCATACTGAAATCGATAATATCTTCGCCGCGACGACGCGCAGCCATCTTCAGTTCAGCGGTAATGTTAAAAACGTAGGGCGGGAGACGATCAATGCGCGTAAAGCGACGTTCAGGGCGAGTGTCAGCCATAATTTCCTCAGATTAACGTTAGCGCCCGGACCGTCCGAGCGACGCTGCCACGATGGTGGCTGTTTTGAAAATAGCCTGATTAATTTCTGTCTGTCCAGCGTTTTGGAAAATTTTTATCAATGCGAAAAAAGAGGAACAAAACCTTAAAAACAGGAAAGTCAGATTCGCCAACAAGAAAATTATCACCCATTACATTAACAATATAATTTCAATAAATTTACTAATTGGCTTGATGCTGACAAGAGATGTATTGCCAGTACATCATTTATCTTTCAATCCCCTTTTAAATTTGTGGTTTTTCCTCAAAAGTAGCGCACTGGTCATCAGCCTTCAGGTTACCTATCATAGAGGTTTAAACCTTATTCAGAGTCACCCGTGCACGAAATATTCAACATGCTGCTGGCGGTCTTCGATCGGGCAGCGCTAATGCTTATCTGCCTGTTTTTCCTCATTCGTATCCGCCTGTTTCGCGAGCTGTTGCACAAGTCGCTCACTCAGCGAAAGAGCTACTCGCTGTTACCGCCATTTTCTCGATGTTCGCCTTGTTCAGCACCTGGTCCGGCGTACCGGTGGAAGGTTCGCTGGTTAACGTGCGTATTATTGCGGTGATGTCAGGCGGGATTCTGTTTGGCCCGTGGGTAGGCATTATTACCGGGGTAATTGCGGGTATTCACCGTTATTTAATTGATATCGGCGGCGTGACGGCTATCCCCTGCTTTATCACCAGTATTCTGGCGGGATGCATCTCTGGTTGGATCAACCTGAAAATCCCTAAAGCGCAGCGTTGGCGCGTCGGTATTCTCGGCGGCATGCTCTGTGAAACGTTGACCATGATTCTGGTGATTGTCTGGGCGCCGACCACTGAGCTGGGGCTGGATATCGTCTCCAAAATCGGTATCCCGATGATCCTCGGCAGTGTCTGTATCGGCTTTATTGTGCTGCTGGTACAAAGCGTTGAGGGAGAAAAAGAAGCCAGTGCCGCGCGCCAGGCCAAGCTGGCGCTGGATATCGCCAATAAAACCCTGCCGCTGTTTCGCCATGTGAATAGCGAATCATTACGTAAAGTTTGCGAAATTATCCGCGATGACATTCACGCTGACGCGGTGGCAATCACCAATACCGATCATGTGCTGGCGTATGTCGGCGTGGGCGAACACAACTATCAGAATGGCGATGACTTCATTAGCCCGACTACCCGCCAGGCGATGAATTACGGGAAAATCATTATTAAAAACAATGATGAAGCCCACCGCACACCAGAGATTCATTCCATGCTGGTGATCCCATTGTGGGAGAAAGGCGTGGTGACCGGAACACTGAAAATTTACTACTGCCACGCGCACCAGATTACGTCATCATTACAGGAAATGGCGGTCGGTCTGTCGCAAATCATCTCTACCCAACTGGAGGTTTCTCGCGCCGAGCAGCTACGTGAAATGGCAAATAAGGCAGAGCTTCGCGCCCTGCAAAGCAAAATTAATCCCCATTTTCTGTTTAACGCTCTGAACGCTATTTCATCGTCGATTCGTCTGAATCCAGACACTGCTCGCCAGCTAATCTTTAATTTGTCGCGCTATCTGCGCTATAACATTGAATTAAAAGACGATGAGCAAATTGATATCAAAAAAGAGCTGTACCAAATTAAAGACTATATCGCCATTGAGCAGGCCCGCTTTGGCGACAAGCTGACGGTTATCTATGATATTGATGAAGAGGTGAATTGCTGTATTCCCAGTCTGCTGATCCAGCCGTTGGTGGAGAACGCCATTGTCCACGGTATTCAGCCTTGCAAGGGAAAAGGGGTTGTCACCATCAGCGTTGCGGAGTGCGGTAATCGGGTCCGTATTGCGGTAAGAGATACCGGGCATGGCATCGATCCAAAGGTGATTGAGCGGGTCGAAGCGAATGAAATGCCGGGCAATAAAATCGGTCTGCTGAATGTGCATCATCGCGTGAAGTTGTTATATGGCGAGGGGCTGCATATCCGCCGCCTGGAACCAGGAACGGAAATTGCGTTTTACATTCCTAACCAACGCCCCCCTGTCGCCTCACAGGCTACGTTATTGCTTTGAGCCGGAGTGATATTGTGAAAGTCATCATTGTTGAAGACGAATTCCTGGCACAACAGGAACTTAGCTGGCTTATTAAAGAGCACAGCCAGATGGAGATTGTCGGCACCTTTGACGACGGTCTGGACGTGTTGAAGTTTTTGCAGCATAACCGCGTCGACGCCATTTTTCTGGATATCAATATTCCGTCGCTGGATGGCGTGCTGCTGGCACAAAACATCAGCCAGTTCGCCCATAAGCCGTTTATTGTGTTTATCACCGCGTGGAAAGAACATGCGGTGGAAGCGTTTGAACTGGAGGCGTTTGACTACATTCTCAAACCGTATCAGGAGTCACGGATTACCGGGATGCTGCAAAAGCTGGAAGCCGCCTGGCAGCAACAACAAACCAGCAGTACGCCCCCTGTGCCGTTAACGCGTGAGAATGACACCATCAATCTGGTGAAAGATGAACGCCTCATCGTGACGCCGGTCAATGATATCTACTACGCCGAAGCGCACGAGAAAATGACCTTTGTCTATACGCGGCGTGAATCTTATGTGATGCCAATGAACATCACCGAGTTTTGCAGCAAACTGCCGTCGTCGCACTTTTTCCGCTGCCATCGCTCGTTTTGCGTCAACCTGAACAAAATCCGCGAGATAGAACCGTGGTTTAATAATACCTATATTCTGCGGCTGAAAGATCTGGATTTTGAAGTGCCAGTCAGCCGCAGCAAAGTTAAAGAATTCCGCCAGTTAATGCATCTGTAATCGGGAACTTTCATGAAAGCAGCAGGCTTGCCCGCCGATCAACAATTTTTCGCCGATCTGTTCAGCGGCCTGGTGCTTAACCCGCAACTGCTTGGGCGCGTCTGGTTTGCCTGCCAGCCCGCCTCGCTGCCGGTGGGTAGTTTATGTATTGATTTTCCCCGACTGGATATTGTGCTGCGCGGCGAATATGGCAATCTGCTGGAAGCAAAGCAGCAGCGTATGGTGGAAGGAGAAATGCTGTTTATTCCGGCGCGCGCGGCTAATTTACCGGTCAACCACAAACCGGTAATGCTGTTAAGCCTGGTGTTTGCGCCGACCTGGCTGGGGTTATCGTTTTACGATAGCCGCACCACGTCGTTGTTGCATCCGGTTCGCCAGATCCAACTTCCCAGCCTGCAACGCGGCGAAGGTGAAGCAATGCTTACCGCCCTCACCCATCTCAGCCGTTCGCCGCTGGAGCAGAGTATCATTCAACCGTTGGTGTTAAGTTTGCTGCATCTTTGCCGCAACGTGGTCAACATGCCACCGGGCAATTCGCAACCGCGCGGCGATTTTCTCTACCACAGCATTTGTAACTGGGTTCAGGATAACTACGCCCAACCACTCACCCGCGAGAGTGTGGCGCAGTTTTTTAATATCACGCCCAATCATCTGTCAAAACTGTTTGCGCAGCATGGGACGATGCGTTTTATCGAGTATGTTCGCTGGGTACGAATGGCAAAAGCGAGGATGATTTTGCAAAAATATCATCTGTCGATTCATGAAGTGGCGCAGCGTTGCGGGTTTCCGGATAGCGACTATTTTTGTCGCGTTTTCCGGCGTCAGTTTGGTCTGACGCCGGGAGAGTACAGCGCACGTTTTCAGGGCTAACGTCAGAAGGTTAATTCCGTTTCCAGCAGCGTCAGAATACTTTGTGCATCTTGCGCGGCAAACAGCGACTGGCGGAAGTTTTTATTCACCAGTTTACGCGCCAGCTGCGAGAAGACTTTCACATGATTCATCCCTTCGTTAGCGCCCAGCGTCAGCATGATCACCAGTTCGACTTCGCCCATTTCTGACTGCCAGTCAACCGGTTTCACCAACCGGGCAATGCTGATACTGGAATGACGGATCCACTGTGATTTGGTGTGCGGGATCGCTACGCCAAAACCAACGCCAGTAGTAACAATCTCTTCCCGCTGCCAGACATCTTCTTCCAGCTCGAACGGATGCTCAGTACGCCCGTTAACGCCGAGGTTACCGCACAGGAACTGGATCGCCTGCTCTTTATTGCTAAAGTCCTGATCAACAAAGATATTCTCCAGCGCCAGCAGTGGGCGAACGTCTTCTTCCGGCGTAAACGCGGTGAGTAACGCTTCAATTTCCTGCGCGCTGCGGCATTCACATGCCTGACGCGCCAGTTCCCGACACGCTTCGCTATCCAGTTGACGAAGCTGGCTTTTCACCGCCGGAATGCGTGGGCTACTCATGCTTAACTCGTCCAGGCCCAGCCCAAGCAGTAGCGGAAGATAACGACTTTCACCGCCCAGTTCACCGCAAATACCTACCCATTTGCCCCGCTGATGCGCAGTGGTAACAATCTGCTGCAACATGCGCAGGAACGATGGCGTAATCGGGTTATACAGCGGCGATACGCGCGGGTTATTACGATCGACCGCATACAGATACTGGGTCATATCGTTGGAGCCGATACTGAAGAAATCGACCTCATCGCAGAAGTGATCGATGATGTAGCACACCGACGGCACTTCCACCATGATCCCAAGCGTAATCGTCTCTGCATGACGCAGGCCATCGCGCTTAAGCTCAACGATCGCTTTTTGAATCTCGCCCTTCACCCATAAGATCTGATCGAGACTGTGGACCATCGGGATCATCAACTGGGCGTTGCCGTAACTGGCGGCGCGCAAAATGGCCCGCAGTTGAGTGCGGAACAGGCCCGCAAATTCCGGGTAAATACGTACCGCACGATAGCCGAGGAACGGGTTCTCTTCCTGGGGAATGTTGAGGTAAGGAATGCTTTTATCACCGCCGATGTCCATCGTGCGGAAGATAATCGGCTTGTCGCCCGCCGCCAGTAATACCTGCTGGTAGGCTTCAAATTGCTCCTGTTCGTCCGGCGCGCTGTCACGATCCATATAGAGCATTTCGGTACGGAACAGCCCGACGCCTTCCGCGCCGTTAGCAAACGCGCCTGGGGCTTCCAGAGCAGTGCCAATATTCGCTGCAATATCAATACGCTTGTTATCACGGGAATAGGCCAGCTGCGCGGCGGCCTGCGCCTGTTGCTGCTGACGTTTATCCGCCAGCGTCTGCGCAACCTGATAATAACCGCTCACCGCGTCATCAGGATTTATGGCCAGTACGCCACACTGGGCGTCAAGCACCGCCGGTTGCCCGGCATAACGGGCAATCGCATCCAGCGGCAGGCCGCTAAGAACGGGGATCGCCGAGGCGCGGGCCAGAATCAGAGTATGCGAGGTGCGCCCAGTTTTCTCCAGAATCATGCCTGCAAGATTTTTTAAATCGAGGCTCAAAAACTGGCTAGGGGTTAAATCCTCGGCCACCAGAATGGTCGGTTTTTCGAGCACCAGATTATTACGCGGCTTCAGTTCCGGCCAGGTAATATGCAGCAACTGTTCGCTGATATCGCGAATGTCGCTAACACGTTCGCGCAGATAATCGCTGGCAGAAGCAGAAAGCTTGTCGCAAACCTGCTCCATATTGCTGATGATCGCCGCTCCCAGCCCCTGATGCTGCTCTGCCATCAGGCGACGGATATTGCCCGCGAATTCATCATCCTGAATCAGCGACAAATGGGCGCTTAGGATGGTTTTGCTTTCGCCGTCGCGCTCGCGCAACTGCTGATTCAGTTGCTCGGCAAGCGTTGCCAGGCTGTGCTCCAGCCAGGTGGAGTCTTGCGCACTGGCCGGGATCGCCCGGTAACTGTCGAGGCTGTCGCTCTGTAACAGGATCAGTGTACCCACGCCGACGCCGCTTGCCAGCACATTGCCGTACAGTAAATCCGGGTTAAGGCGGCTTAATGAACGCGGCAGCGGATGCGCCGTCAGTTCTGCCTGCGTTGGCTGAACGCTGTCGCTGTCAATAAAGCGCACCTGGATGTACTCTTCCAGCACGCGCCGCGCCTGCTCTTCATCGCTGCCGCTAATGTTCAGGCTGCAACTGTCATTAAATAAGGTGCCGGTGCCAATCAGCGCCAGCGAGCTTTTCGCATCTGCCTTTGCGTTCTGGCGATGGTTAATAAAAGTGACTTCACTTTGCCACTGGCTGCACTGCTCTTTAAGTTCCCACGCCGGACGGGCATGAAGACCGTTAGGCAAAGGACAGAGAAATTGAATCGTTAACATAACCGCTCCGGGTTAATCAGGAGATCATCTGAAATCCGTCAGTTGAACAACCGTCTCACGCGTAAGACGTTGAATAAGGGCAGATAAAAGTTGCTGCATCTGCAAAATGTCTCGGCAATCGGCAATCGATGCGGCGCAATGTCCGTGGCGGGTTGCTGGCCCCATCACCACTGTGGGTACGCCAGTGCCAGTTAAGTGCACCGCACCACCGTCCGTGCCGCCGTTACTGAACATATCCGCCTGTAATGGCACGCCAATTTCTGCCGCCACGGTTTCGATCCAGGCGGTAAGTTTTGGCGGCGCAATCAGCGACTTGTCGCTTAACACCAGCATCGGCCCGTTACCAATCTGGCGATGGTTAGCCGCGCCATAATCAAAGTTTTTCGCCCAGCAGGCGGTATCAAGCACAATGGCGACATCCGGCGACACCGCGCGGGTGGCAGTTTGCCCGCCGCGTAATCCCACCTCTTCGCTGGAACTTGCCACCAGCCACACTTCCGCAGGCAATTCGGCGTCGTGCAGTTCGCGCAGTAAGGTCACTAACAGGTAGCAACCGAGGCGGTCATCAAAAGCTTTCCCCATCACTCGCTGGTGGGGGAGAACCTGAAAAGTAGTATCAAACGTGACGCGATCGCCTGGACGAATTCCTGCCTGCATCACTTCGTCATACGAGCGCGCGCCAATGTCCACGCGCATGGCGCTGACATCATTCCCCTGCCGCTCGCCATCAAGCAGACCGGGAATTTTGCACTCTTCACGGGTAGTGATCCGCACCGACTGCAGCTGGCGGGCAGCCATGCGCACATTGCCAACTGGCAGCACATCAATCGCCCCTTCGCGGGAGACGCTGCGCACCATAAATCCCACTTCATCCATATGGGCGCAGATCATCACTTTCGGACCTGTCGATTCATTGAGGCGGATCAGCACCGATCCCAGGCCGTCAAATCGCACTTCTTTTTGCAGACGATCCGCTTCATCCAGCAGGATCTGCCGCACTTCCTGTTCCGACGAGGCGATCGCATCTGCCTCGCTCAACGCTTTTAATAGCGATAAATCCATTATGCCTCTCCCGTGAGCAACACTGTTTTCGGCATGGCGTAGAGCACTTCTGCGCCTTGCGGGGTGACCAGCACAACATCTTCGATGCGCACGCCCCCTTGCCCTGGCAAATAAATCCCCGGCTCCACGGTCAGTAACATGCCTGGCTGTAGCGTCGTGGTGTCCCGCGGTGAAAAACGCGGATCTTCGTGTACTTCAATGCCGATGGCATGACCGGTGTTATGACCGAAATAGTCGCCATAACCGGCTTCTGTAATGACCCGGCGCGCGGCATCGTCAACCTGCTGGCAGCGCACGCCGGGGCGAATCGCGGAGATTGCCGCGAGCTGTGCCTGCAAGACAATCTGATACACGTCAAACAGCGGGTGAGATTCGGCGCTCACCCCTTCGCCATTAACCAGGACGGTGCGCGTCATATCAGAGCAGTAACCCTGATACAGCGCACCGAAATCGAGAGTGACAAACTCGCCTGCTGCAACAATCTTGTCGCTGGCTTTACCGTGCGGCAGCGCCCCACGCCAGCCGCTGGCGACAATGGTGTCAAAAGAGGCTTTTTCTGCGCCCTGCTGGCGCATAAACCACTCCAGTTCAGCGGCTATCTCGCATTCGCTCATCCCCGCCTGAATAAAGCGGCGAATATGCTCTGCGCCACGATCGGCAATCCCACAAGCGAGGCGGATTTTCTCCACCTCCTCTGGCGTTTTGATTTGCCGCAGCACATCCGGCGTGGCACTTACCAGTTTCGCAGTGAGTTCAGACTGCCAGCGGTGCGCGTTTTCCCAACTCACCTGCTGGCCTTCAAAACCGAGCGTTTGCAACTGCTCATCGGCAATGATTTGCCTGACGATGGTGGCAAGCGTGTGCATCGCGTCGAGCAAATGCAGCTGGTAACCTTGCGTGCGGGCTTCTACATCCGCGTAATAGCGCGAGTCCACCAGAATGTGCGCACTTTCACGGCTAATCACCACATAACCTGATCCGGTGGAGATCCCCAGATGCGGCTGTTTGTTCTGCCGTGAGGAGAGAAGCACCGCATCCAGTTGTTGCGCCTTAAGCCAGTCGCGCAGCGAAGCGAGTAATGTCATCTGGATTTTTCCTTCTTACAGGCTATCGATTAACAATTTGCCTTTGCGGAACATCATCAGACGCAGGAACACCACCATCAGCGCAGTAATGATTGCTCCCAGCGCGATCCCCGCCATATAGACGCCCAGATTAGTGACCAGCGGCCACGCCCAGATAGCGGATTCCGGGAACCATTGCACTGCACCCAGCCAGACAGCAGCGGTGGAACCGACAATCGCGCCAACCATATAGGACGGAATGGCGGTGATGGGGCTTTCCAGCGCAAACGGAATCGCACCTTCACTGATCCCCATAAACGCCAGGAACATAGCGGTTTTACCCTGCGGATAAAGCTGGGCGTTGAACAGGCGTTTGCCGGTTAAACGACGGTCGATAATGGTCGCCAGACCCAGACCAATCGGCGGAATAACGATAGCGATAGAACGCGCGGTGACTGGTAATACATGGTCGGTGGTAAAGCTGAAGGCGACGAAACCAGCTGCTTTGTTGATTGGACCACCCAAGTCGATTGCGGTCGCCGCAGCAATGCCCATTGCGTACATCAGCGCGCCCTTCTCACCAGCAGCGGTCAGCACGGTACGGATACCGCCGTTGATCCAGCCACCAAACGGCGTGATCACGTAGTACATCGCCAGCATGACAAAAATGGCGGAAAGAATCGGTAGCAAAAATGTGGTTTTGAACGCTAACAGGAAATCCGGTAACTGGATTTTTTGGTTCATCCACTTCACGAGGTAACCCGCGACGATAGAAATAATCAGCGCACCAATGAAGGTAGACGGGACTGGTGAAGAGGTCGCCCACTGCATCGTGCTGGGATCAAAGTTCAGCAGTTGCGTGGGTTGGGTAGACATCAAGCCGCCGATAAACCCAGCCGGGAACGCCAGTTTGCCACCGATAGAGTTCGCCACAAAAGCGGCAAACATCGGAATGGCAAAACCAAACAATACGCCGCCGAAGGACTGCGACAGCCAGGCAAATTTCAGTAAGGAGAGGTCGAAACCGGAGAATTTCCCGCTATTAAGAGCATCCATGATGCCGATATCAGCAGGAATTTTAAGCCAGCTATAAGCAATCAGCTGGCTGAAAGCGAGGATCACACCGCCCATAATTAAGGTCGGCACCATGCGTGAAATCCCTGACATCACATGCTGCGGGAGTTCACCCCAGAAGCTGGTTTTAGAGGCCTGCGGATTCTTAACTGCCGCTGCCGCACCGGATGCGCCAGGCACAACGGTTGCACTGCGTTTTTTAATGGCCATAATAATTATCCCTGTCGAATATTACTGTTGTTCAGCGGCAATCATCTCTTCGATTTCTTTGATGATGCCCGCAGCGTTTTTAATTGCGTCCTGCAAAGTGATTTCATAAACGTCGCGTGATTCGAAACGTTCGTTATCTTCTGGTGTTACTGCCACGGAATGAATGATGATGGTCGCTTCGGCGATATCCTGCGCCGTCAGGCGGTTCTGGATACCATCCGCGCCCTGAGTTTCAATTTTCACTTCATAGCCGGCTTCCACCGCCGCTTCTTCCAGCGCCTGGGCGGCCATAAAGGTGTGAGCCAGGCCCATTGGGCAGGCACATAAGGCAATCAGTTTCTTACTCATCGTTATTTCCTCGTTCGTTTATAGTTGACGAATGAAATTATGAACGTGCAAAACAAATTGCCGTTACCAGACAAATAATGCATTTACTGGAGAATTAATCCCGTAGTGCGGAAGTGTGACGCAGGTCGGCCTTGTGAAGAGACACAAAGAAAAATTGAATTAACTGTTTGATTTAAAAGATTATCGGGAGAGTCACCTCCCGATATGACAGGAAGGATTTACAGAATGTGGCCTAAGGTCTGGCGTAAATGTGCACCGGAACCGAGAAGCCCAGGGTTATCGTGCACAATTAAATAGACCGGAATATCATGAACATAATCTTTAAAGCGCCCTTTATCTTCAAATGCGGCACGAAAACCAGAGGCTTTGAAGAACTCAAGGAAGCGCGGCACGATACCGCCCGCAATATAGACGCCGCCAAATGTTCCGAGATTGAGCGCCAGATTGCCGCCAAAACGCCCCATAATGACGCAAAACAGTGACAACGCGCGGCGGCAATCGGTGCAGCTGTCGGCCAGCGCGCGTTCGGTAATATCTTTTGGCTTGAGATTTTCCGGCAGGCGGTTGTCGGCTTTCACAATCGCGCGATACAGATTTACCAGACCAGGGCCAGAGAGCACGCGTTCAGCCGAGACATGGCCAATTTCCGCGCGCAGTATTTCAAGGATAATGGCTTCTTCTTCACTGTTTGGCGCAAAATCAACGTGACCACCTTCACCAGGCAGGCTTACCCAGCGTTTATCGACATGGACCAGATGTGCAACCCCAAGCCCTGTCCCGGCACCGTACACCGCGACAGGTTTACCTTCAACCGGTTCTGCGCCGCCAAACTGAATCAGATGCTCTTTTTTCAGCATCGGGATCGCCATCGATACAGCGGTAAAATCGTTAATAATTTCCAGATGGCTAAAACCGAGATTCTTTTTCATTTCGGCAATCGAAAACGCCCAGGTGTGGTTGGTCATTGCCACCCAGTCACCGGTAATTGGGCAAGCGATGGCGATGCAGCCATCTTTCACCTCGACTTTATGCTCTTCAAGATAAACGCGAATGACCGCTTCAAGGCTGGGATAATCAAGCCCTGAATAGGTTTTAGCCTGCGAGATTTCACCACTGGCAATATCACACAGAGCAAGACGTGCGTTAGTACCGCCCACATCACCGACTAATGCATACTTTGTCATTCTTCAACTGCTCCGCTAAAGTCAAAATAATTCTTTCTCACACTGTAAGTTCATGGGGGCATAACAACAACGCCGTAGAGGCGGGCTCCCTGTAAATATCGATCTGGGTCACACATTTACTTTATCGTTTCAGCACCAATTGCAGCGATGTCTTTATGCAAGCTGGGCAAACTAAATATCTGAACCCGCATAAAGGAATAGAACATGCTCCATCCGCGAGCCAGAACCATGTTGTTATTATCGCTCCCCGCTCTGGCAATTGGGATTGCGTCCAGTCTTATTCTGATGGTGGTAATGAAAATCGCCTCGGTATTACAGAATCTGCTCTGGCAACGACTGCCGGGAAGTCTGGGGATAGCCCAGGATTCACCGCTCTGGATCATCGGAATTTTAACGCTGACAGGGGCTGCTGTTGGGCTAGTCATCCGTTTCAGCCGGGGTCATGCCGGGCCGGATCCTGCCTGTGAAGCGCTGATTGGCGCGCCAGTCCCCCCCTCTGCGCTACCAGGACTGATCGTAGCATTAATTCTCGGTCTTGCGGGCGGCGTCAGTCTTGGGCCGGAACATCCCATTATGACCGTCAATATCGCCCTCGCGGTGGCGATTGGCGCGCGTCTGTTACCACGAGTGAACCGGATGGAGTGGACTATTTTAGCCTCTGCGGGCACCATCGGCGCACTGTTTGGCACTCCTGTTGCGGCGGCGTTGATATTTTCGCAAACCTTAAATGGCAGCCACGACGTTCCACTTTGGGATCGTCTCTTTGCGCCGTTAATGGCAGCGGCGGCTGGCGCACTAACCACCGGATTGTTTATCCATCCTCATTTTTCGCTGCCCATTGCTCATTACGGACAGATGCAGTTAGCAGACATCATCAGTGGTGCAATTGTGACGGCGATCGCCATTGCGGCAGGTATGGTTGCAGTGTGGTGTTTCCCACGGGTGCACGCGATGATGCATCAGATTAAAAATCCGGTCCTCATGCTGGGGGTTGGCGGCTTTATTCTCGGTATTCTGGGTGTTATTGGTGGGCCTGTTTCGCTATTTAAAGGGCTGGACGAGATGCAGCAGATGGTGACAAATCAGGCTTTCAGCACCAGCGATTACTTATTGCTGGCGGTAATCAAACTTGCCGCCCTGGTCATTGCCGCCACCAGCGGGTTTCGCGGCGGGCGAATCTTCCCGGCGGTATTTGTCGGCGTAGCGTTAGGTTTGATGCTGCATGCGCACGTTCCCGCCGTTCCAGCGGCCATTACCGTTTCCTGCGCGATTCTCGGCCTCGTACTGGTGGTAACGCGCGATGGCTGGCTAAGTTTGTTTATGGCGGCGGTCGTTGTACCTGATTCCACATTGTTACCGCTACTGTGTATCGTCATGCTTCCGGCATGGTTATTACTGGCAGGTAAACCGATGATGATGGTGAATCGTCCAAAACAACAGCCACCCCACGATAACCTTTAGCAAAAAATGCTCTCCCTTATGATTTAAGAGTTATGGCGATGAAACGGGGCTTTACCTCCCCGTAATATTGCGTTAACAGGCCGCTGACGGCTTCGATCGTGAAGGAGAATAACAATGTTCAGGTCACTGTTTCTTGCGGCCGCCCTGATGGCATTTATCCCGCTTGCAGCAAACGCAGGTGAAATTACCTTACTGCCATCAATTAAATTACAAATTGGCGATCGCGATAATTATGGTAACTACTGGGACGGCGGCCACTGGCGCGATCGTGACTACTGGCACCGTAATTATGAATGGCGTAAAAACCGCTGGTGGCGTCATGATAATGGCTATCACCGTGGCTGGGATAAGCGTAAAGCGTATGAGCGTGGCTATCGCGAAGGCTGGCGTGACCGTGATGATCATCGCGGAAAAGGCCGTGGACATGGGCATCGTCATTAAACACATTCGCTAATGGAGCGCAATGCCTGATGCGACGCTTGCGCGTCTTAGCAGGCCTACAAACCCACTTCATTTAACGCGTAGGGCGGATAAGGCGTTTTACGCCGCATCCGCCAGTGGTGCCTGATGCGACGCTTGCGCGTCTTATCAGGCCTACAAACCCGCTCCATTTAACGCGTAGGGCGGATAAGGCGTTTTACGCCGCATCCGCCAGTGGTGCCTGATGCGACACTCATTCAACTACAGCCCCAATGCCGTTCCCACCAACAACCAGATATTCAGCGTTACCACCAGCACCACAATCATCCAGCCGATTTGTTTAACCCATTTGCTATTCACCAGATCACCCATCAACTTGCTGTCACTGGTGAAAATCAGCAGCGGCACCAGCGCCAGAGCAATACCAAAACTGAGCAGCACCTGGCTCATAACCAGAATCCGTGTCGGATCTAATCCCATCAGAATGACAATAAATGACGGCAGCATGGTTACCGTACGGCGTACCCACAGCGGAATATGAAAGCGAATGAACCCCTGCATCACCACCTGCCCTGCCAACGTACCCACTACCGTTGACGAAAGCCCCGCCGCCACCAGACTTAAACCAAAAACCGTTGCCGCAGCATTACTTAACAGCGGTTGCAGCGTAAGGTAAGCCTCATCAAGGTCAGCAACACCAGTATGACCAGAAAAGTGAAACGCGGCGGCAGCCGTTGCCATCATCGCCAGATTGACAAAGCCAGCGATGGTCATGGCAATCGCCACATCCCATTTGGTCGCAGAGTAACGTTGCTGGCGTGAACCACCGTGTAGATGCTGGGTAAGCGAAGAGTGAAGATAAATCACGTGCGGCATAATCGTCGCCCCTAACACGCCAGCCGCCAGGAAGACCGCTTCCGAGGTCGGTAAACTCGGTATCGCCATACCTTTGCTCAACTGCACCAGATTCGGTTGGGAGAAAATCAACTCGACAATGTAAGCCGCGGCAACAAACAACAGAAGCCCACCAATCACTTTCTCCAGCGGTTTTTGCCCGCGACGTTGCAGCATTAAAATCAAGAAGGTGGCGATACCTGTCAGCACCGCCCCCTGCAATAAAGAAACACCAAGAATGAGTTTGAAACCGATCGCCGCACCAATAAATTCCGCCAGATCGGTCGCCATCGCAATAATTTCCGCCTGGACCCAATAGAACCAGACTACCGGACGTGGGTAGTGGTCGCGAATTTGCTCCGCCAGATTTTTACCAGTGGCAATCCCGAGTTTGGCCGAGAGGATCTGAATCAGCATCGCCATCAGGTTGGCCCAGACGACCACCCACAGCAGTTGATAGCCGAAGCTGGCGCCCGCCTGAATATTGGTCGCAAAGTTACCGGGATCGATATAACCAATTGCCGCAATGAACGCAGGTCCCATTAATGCGAGCCTCATCTTGCGCGCTGCCCGACCGCTGCTACTCTCAACGCGATAGTTCGTCATCTTGTGCCTCTAAAACATAGCCTTTGCTATGTTTCATGCTATGTCAAACGAGAATGATTATCAAATTCATTTAAATGGATTGTGGTGATTTCTCTGATAGACCAGGATTATGACTACGAAAAGATTGATGATTTGAATGTTATAATTATGTTTAATGTTAGCACATTTACATAACTTTCAGCTTCCATACACAACATAGCAAAAATGTATGACAGGTCACTATTTTTGAAGCTTGTCACAGGACGTCATTATAGTGTGTGTCAGATCTCGTTTTCCTTACCCATGTTACATAGAATGTGCACGGAAATTTAACCTGCCTCATATTTGGAGCAAATATGGACCGCGTCCTTCATTTTGTACTGGCACTTGCCGTTGTTGCGATTCTCGCACTGCTGGTAAGCAGCGACCGCAAAAAAATTCGTATCCGTTATGTTATTCAACTGCTTGTTATCGAAGTGTTACTGGCGTGGTTCTTCCTGAACTCCGACGTTGGTCTGGGCTTCGTGAAAGGCTTCTCCGAAATGTTCGAAAAACTGCTCGGATTTGCCAACGAAGGGACTAACTTCGTCTTTGGTAGCATGAATGATCAAGGCCTGGCATTCTTCTTCCTGAAAGTGCTATGCCCAATCGTCTTTATCTCTGCGCTGATCGGTATTCTCCAGCACATTCGCGTGTTGCCGGTGATTATCCGTGCAATTGGTTTCCTGCTCTCCAAAGTCAACGGCATGGGCAAACTGGAATCCTTTAACGCCGTCAGCTCCCTGATTCTGGGTCAGTCCGAGAACTTTATCGCCTATAAAGATATCCTCGGCAAAATCTCCCGTAATCGTATGTACACCATGGCAGCCACGGCGATGTCCACCGTTTCTATGTCCATCGTTGGTGCATACATGACCATGCTGGAACCGAAATACGTCGTTGCTGCGCTGGTACTGAACATGTTCAGCACCTTTATCGTACTGTCGCTGATCAACCCTTACCGTGTTGATGCCAGCGAAGAAAACATTCAGATGTCCGACCTGCACGAAGGCCAGAGCTTCTTCGAAATGCTGGGTGAATACATTCTGGCAGGCTTCAAAGTGGCCATTATCGTTGCCGCAATGCTGATCGGCTTTATCGCCCTGATCGCTGCACTGAACGCTCTGTTTGCTACCGTGACTGGCTGGTTTGGCTACAGCATCTCCTTCCAGGGTATTCTGGGCTACATCTTCTATCCAATTGCATGGGTGATGGGTGTTCCTTCCAGTGAAGCACTGCAAGTAGGCAGCATCATGGCAACCAAACTGGTTTCCAACGAGTTCGTTGCAATGATGGATCTGCAGAAAATTGCTTCCACGCTCTCTCCGCGTGCTGAAGGTATCCTCTCTGTGTTCCTGGTATCCTTCGCTAACTTCTCTTCTATCGGGATTATCGCGGGTGCCGTTAAAGGCCTGAACGAAGAGCAAGGTAACGTGGTTTCTCGCTTCGGTCTGAAACTGGTTTACGGCTCTACGCTGGTGAGTGTGCTGTCTGCGTCAATCGCAGCACTGGTACTGTAAGCGAATCCATTAAAAAAGCCGGGGATAATTCCCCGGCTTTTTTACGCCTGTTAATCAACTAATGGTTGCGGGCGACCAATTAAATACCCTTGCAGATATTGCACCCCGAGCTTATGCAATAGCGCCTGCTGCTGTTGCGTCTCGACAAACTCCGCGACCACACTCAATGACTTCGCTTTCGCCAGATCGGTAATTGATCTCACTATCATCGCATCCAGTGTATTAGTGACGATATCCTTAACGAAGACGCCATCAATCTTGATGATATCAGCCTGCAAACGTTTTAACCGTTCGTAGTTGGCATAGCCTGTGCCAAAGTCATCAATCGCAATACGGAAGCCAAACTTATGCAGTTGTTCGATATTGTACATACTGCTTTCTGCGTTAGAAAACGCCTGCTCCTCAGTGATCTCAATAATCACAGCCTCCGGGGAGACACGGTAACGTTTAAACAGACGAATAATTCGCCCGGCGATATTCTTTTGCAGCAGAGTGAGCGGCATTAAATTGACTGAAAAGCGCGGGCCTTTCTTGTCGCAAGGGTGGGTTGCCAGCCACTTCAGCAGGGATTCCAGCACCTGTAAATCGAATCGCGCGCTAAGGTTAAATTGGGCAATAAGCGGCAAAAATTTATCAGGCGTCATTATGCCGCCGTCGTATTTCAGACGCGCAAGGATTTCATCGTAACCTTCTCCATCCTTGTTGCGAATTGGCTGGGCATAGAGCAGCAAATCACCCTTATCTAACGCCTTACGGATTGTATTGAGTAACAACACCTGTTTGGTTGTCTGCCCGGATGCAATCTCTTCTCGATTATCCAACGCCAGCACGTGATGATGAACGCAGGATTGTTCTGCCAGCCAGCTTAACTGCCCCAGCATTGGCTGCAGGGTATCCTGATTACCGTCAAAACGTCCCCAGGCAGCACCATAGCCCATATCCAGCCCGGTGTTGTTCCAGTGGATTTGCCGACTGTTGAGAACGTTAACCATATGCTGTAGCCGCCCTTCCGTTTCCGGCCCGGTCAGTACCAACAGCAATTCGCCCCCCGGCAATTGATACAACTTTTCGTTTTCCTGCATCAATGGCAGCAATGTACGGTAAATTGAGCGGATACAATGAACGCGCATTACTAACCCGTAATGGCGACTCATAAACTCAAGATTATCAATGCGCAGACAGCAAAAACTCTTACCAGCCTCTTGCTCCTGCGATTGCTCCAGTGCACGAAAGTTGGGTAATAGCGTTAACGGATCGGTCAGTGCCTGCAAATGCCAGCGACGGTTAAGCCATTCGCTACGATAGTAAATGCGTACCATGTAAAGCAGGCAAACGCTAAAGGAAATCAGCACCGCGAGAATAAATGCCAGCGAATATTCTGTTTCCACCCCTTGTAAAAAATTCTGGTTGTAATTCAGGAGGAAAAGCGTCGATACAGCCCAGGTAAGATTTAAAAACGGATAACGAAGTTTACCGACACCAAGGGTAAAGATGATAAAGAAAACAGGTACCAGATAACCGGCGATAAAGTCGTTTTCATAAGGCGTGCACATCAAAAGTAGCAGAACGCTAAGAGCCGCCAGCCAACTTAAGGTAAATGTGCGTTTTTCTTTACTCAGCGACGGTGCGATATCTCTGCGCCACAATATCTGCGCAAAGTGAGGACTTACAATCATGCGAGTGAGATAGTAAAAGAGCATGTTGTAAATCAACACGGCGGTGAAAAGGCTTAGTAAATCAACGACCGTGAAAATCGCGTCGGCATCGCCGAAAAAGGTCGATATCTTTAGTGGGAAATCAAAGAACCTGCCCACGAGATACATGCTGCCTTTGATGCCGAACGGCGTCACCAAACCAAGCCAGAAGAGACGTTGCCATACGTTTCGGGTGGTTAATCCATAGCGCCAACGCGTGCCCAACTGCCAGCGTAATATTGCGCAGGCACACAGCACAGCAAACGTCTGGCTGCCAAGCATGACGGCGGTTTGCAAAAATGAGAGATGAAAATTCCACAGATTGGTGCAAAACATTCCGCATAAAACAGGAACGACACCGCGCCAGCCGAAGATAAAGAATATTGATAGCATTACGCACAGCGGCATCCACGCCAGGAAAATATAGTTGGAGTGGATAACAGCAAGTGGCGATATAAAACGGGATAGCTGAATAAGTACCACGGTGAGCGTAAACGCTAGTGCAAATATCTTGATATTTTTTATCAGGTTATGCTCCACAAACATGAGTACACTACTCTCACTGATCGGGGTTTTAAGGCACACAAATAATAAGTTTATTCGCATCGCGAAGCAAACAGGGACCGACCTGTTGCCGATATTTCATCCAATGATGTTTCCAACAGGCAACACTAACCTGGGAGGTAGACTGTATTACAAAAGCGGCAAAAAGCAGAGACAAAAAACCCCCGCTTCGCAGCGAGGGTTTGGAATTTGGTGGAGCTAAGCGGGATCGAACCGCTGACCTCTTGCATGCCATGCAAGCGCTCTCCCAGCTGAGCTATAGCCCCACGAGTCGTTTACGTACCAAATTTGCTGGGTGCAAAATTTGGTGGAGCTAAGCGGGATCGAACCGCTGACCTCTTGCATGCCATGCAAGCGCTCTCCCAGCTGAGCTATAGCCCCATCACGTAAAGCTTGTCGAGTTGACGGGCGGCATCATATGAATTCCGCCCGAATGTGTCAACGGCAAATTGCAAGGCGTAGTTTCAATCGCTGAAAAATCAGGCAAATGAACTATTTTGGATAGTCGCTCGCATTCAGTAGTTATTCCTGTCACGGTTTCTTGTAAAGTGGTGTTATAAAATGAACCACTAATAGACCCGCAATCATTCAGGGAATTGTTATGTTCAAGGAGAGGATGACGCCAGATGAACTTGCCAGGCTGACCGGTTATAGCCGCCAGACCATTAATAAATGGGTACGCAAGCAAGGCTGGACGACATCACCAAAACCAGGTGTCCAGGGTGGCAAGGCCCGACTGATTCACGTCAATAAACAAGTTCGTGAATATATTCGTAATGCAGAACGTCCGGACGATCAAAGAGAAGCTCCTGAACTGTCTGCCGATACGCCGCTTGAAGTGCTGCTGGTGACGCTGGCGAAAGAGATGACGCCTCTTGAACAAAAACAGTTTACATCCTTGCTTCTGCGGGAAGGGATTATCGGATTATTACAACGCTTAGGGATTCGCGACAGCAAATAATATGAAAAGATTACGTAATAAAATGACCACCGAAGAGCTGGCGGAATGCCTGGGTGTGGCTAAACAAACTGTTAACCGTTGGATCAGAGAAAAAGGCTGGAGAACGGAAAAATTTCCCGGCGTGAAAGGAGGTCGTGCCAGACTTATTCTGGTCGATTCGCAGGTTTGCGAGTTTATTCAGAACACGCCTGCGTTCCATAACACACCAATGTTGATGGAAGCTGAAGAGAGAATTGCTGAATACGCTCCTGGAGCACGCGCCCCGGCGTATCGACAAATCATCAACGCGATAGATAATATGACAGACATTGAGCAGGAAAAAGTCGCGCAATTTTTGTCACGTGAAGGAATTCGCAATTTCCTCGCCCGTCTCGATATTGACGAATCAGCATAAATAAAAAACGGCAGGATATTATCTCCTGCCGTTTATCTTTTTACACGCTAATTACTGCTGGTTTTCGCGTTCAGCAATAAAGGCCAGCGCTTTGTTGATACGCTCAATGCTACGTGTCTTACCGATCGCGTGAACGGTAACATCCAGTGCCGGGGACTGCCCTGCACCGGTTACGGCTACTCGCAGCGGCATCCCAACTTTACCCATTCCCACTTCCAGTTCATCCGCCGTTGCCTGAATTGCGTGGTGAACATTTTCCGCCGTCCAGTCAGTGATAGCAGACAGTTTATCGCGCACTACTTCCAGCGGCTGACGCGCTACCGGACGCAGATGTTTTTTCGCAGCATCGGCATCAAACTCAGCAAAATCTTCGTAGAAATAGCGGCAGCTTTGCGCCATCTCTTTGAGCGTCTTGCAGCGTTCACCGAGCAGTTTCACCAGCTCAGCAAGCTGCGGGCCGTTACGGGTATCAATATTTTCCTGCTCGATGTGCCACTGTAAGTGAGTAGCCACATACTCCGGCGGCAGCGCGTTAATATAGTGATGGTTCAACCACAGCAGTTTGTCAGTGTTGAACGCACTGGCAGATTTGCTGACGGCATTCAGGGTGAAGTACTTGATCATCTCTTCACGAGTGAAGATTTCCTGATCGCCGTGGGACCAGCCCAGACGCACCAGATAGTTCAGCAGTGCTTCTGGCAGATAGCCGTCGTCGCGGTACTGCATTACGCTGACTGCACCGTGACGTTTGGACAATTTTTTACCGTCATCACCGTTGATCATAGAAACGTGCGCGTAAACCGGCACCGGCGCTTTCAGGGCCTTAAGAATGTTGATCTGGCGTGGCGTGTTGTTGATATGGTCTTCACCACGGATGACGTGAGTAATTTCCATATCCCAGTCGTCGACAACCACACAGAAGTTATAGGTCGGAGAACCATCGGTACGGCGGATAATCAGATCATCCAGCTCCTGGTTGCTGAACTCGATCGGACCACGGATCTGATCGTCAAAAACAACGGAACCTTCCTGTGGGTTAGCAAAACGTACAACGCACGGTTCATCATCAGCGTGATGCTCATGGCTGTGGCGGCAACGGCCGTCATAACGCGGTTTCTCGCCTTTTGCCATCTGCTCTTCACGCAGCGCTTCGAGGCGCTCTTTAGAGCAGTAGCATTTATAGGCAGTACCCTCTTCCAGCATCTGATCGATAACCGCGTTATAGCGATCGAAACGTTTGGTCTGGAAGTACGGGCCTTCATCCCACTCCAGACTCAGCCAGTTCATGCCATCCATAATGGCTTCGATAGCTTCCGGCGTGGAACGCTCAAGATCGGTGTCTTCAATACGCAGCACGAACTCACCGCCGTGGTTACGTGCAAAAAGCCAGGAGTAAAGAGCAGTACGCGCGCCGCCAACGTGCAGATAGCCTGTTGGGCTTGGCGCGAAGCGAGTTTTGATTTTCATGAAATGGCCTTACGTTTAGAAAGATGCCGACAACCGGCAAATCCTGGAAAAATTGAGTGGGCGATATTCTATCACTCCCGCCTGATTCCTCAATGTAGTTCGGGTTGCTACCTTACGCATTATTGTTTTCGTTGACAAATTGCGCAACGCGGTCTGTTTTGCGATCACCTTGCTTAAATTTACGACGAACAAACAATTTCTTTAGAAAATGCGTTGACTCATTTCCAACTCTCCCTATAATGCGACTCCACACAGCGGGGGTGATTAGCTCAGCTGGGAGAGCACCTCCCTTACAAGGAGGGGGTCGGCGGTTCGATCCCGTCATCACCCACCAACTACTTTATGTAGTCTCCGCCGTGTAGCAAGAAATTGAGAAGTGGGTGATTAGCTCAGCTGGGAGAGCACCTCCCTTACAAGGAGGGGGTCGGCGGTTCGATCCCGTCATCACCCACCACTTCGGGTCGTTAGCTCAGTTGGTAGAGCAGTTGACTTTTAATCAATTGGTCGCAGGTTCGAATCCTGCACGACCCACCAATGTAAAAAGGCGCCCTAAAGGCGCTTTTTTGCTATCTGCGATATTCCTTCACGCGATCAAAGCATTAACCAACCTCTCCAGCGCAGGCG